>JABDCR010000036.1 GCA_013288015.1 Bacteroidota bacterium
GTTCATGAAGCTGAACAAATAAAATTGCGTGGTCACACAAGGCATCAAAGATTAAGAGCAGGTATCAAATTAAAACCAGGGAGAAAAAAAGGGACAACAAAAGAAATGGTGGAGAAAATGCGCAAGGAAAGAAATGGAGCTCCTTACAAATCTAAAAAACCATCTACGCATGTGCCTTTTGAGCAAGGAACAGTTGTTTTTGGAATGATAGAAAGAGGAGGCAGAATAGTGATGAAAAAATTAGGCACTGATTCACGTTGTGTCACAAACACAAATGTTACCAATCATTTAAGAAAACATATAAAGTCTGATTCCATTTTTATTACAGATGAGAGTCCTATTTACTTTGATGCTGATAAGTTATTTGCGGAGCATCATACTGTAAATCACCAAAAAGGTTTTGTAATAAATGGTATACATAATAATACGGTGGAAAATGCATGGAAGCATCTAAAAAAAATGATTGATGGTACATATTTTCATATTTCATTCCGACACTTTGATGGGTATTTGGGAGAAAATACTTACAGGTGGAATCGAAGGGACGATTCGTTGCGAGTTCAATTTGAATCATTTTTACCTTTAGTTATAGGCAAAAGAATTACTTATAAGGAAATGATTAAGGAGGAAGATAAGTTGGCTGCTTAATCTATTCTACCACAAAAGATTTTAAAGTAAATGATTTAATTAAAGCATCGTAATTAAACTGGCAATTTTTGAGTAAATCGTTTCCTATAGCTACGTCAAATTCATCCATATTCCCAGAAAGAACGAAATTTATTTGAGAAAAGTCAACGTCATTTGACGTTATTGTAACACCAGAAACCATATATACCTCAGTATTTCCATTAATTGTTTTCATATCTGGTTTCAAAACAAAATCTTCCTCTTTAAAACCTAACTCTAATAGCTTCTTTTTGTTAATTATTGAAAATGAAGCTCCTGTGTCAATAAAACCTTTGAGCCCCTCTATTGGTTTTTCCGTTTGTAAATTAATAGCATTTACCTCAATTTGAGGTAATCCATATTCTTCATGAAAATTACCATTATATTGTTTTTCTCTAACTGAACCTCCTCTTGTAAGTTTAAAGGAAAGAAATTTATCATTCATCTGTTCTGATTTTAAAAGTTCATCTAAAATAGGTGAAATTTTGAAAGAGAAGCATCTTTCAAAGTCAGAATATCCACAATTCCATAAAGTTGTGCCTGTTATTTTGCCAAAAATAGCCATACAAGAACAATAAGTAAATGGTAAAAGAAAATCAATAAAAAAGGAGGTCAATTGACCTCCTTCTCTATTTTTTTTAACCCTTCAGGTGTGTTTCAGGGGTTATTCCCTCAAACGAACGGGCTTTTTTATTGAATGAAAATTTAATAATTATTCAGCAACAACTTCAAAATTAATAGTGCTTACTATTTCTTTAAACAAACGTACTTTAGCTGTGTACGAACCTACTTGCTTAATAGAATCACCATTGATTTCAATGTTTTTACGTTCAACATCGTAACCTGCTTTTTTAAGCGCTTCAGCTACTTGAATATTGGTTACAGAACCAAATATTTTTCCGCTTTCGCCGGCTTTTGCACCAACTTTTACTACTACACCGTTTAATTTTTCAGCGCTGGCAGTTGCTTCTTTTCTAAGTTTTTCTTCTTTAAAAGACTGTTGTTTTTTTACTTCGGTTAAGGCTTTTAAATTGCCTTCGGTAGCTAAACTTGCTACACCGCGTGGTATCAAAAAGTTACGGCCGTAACCCGGACGTACTTTAACAACATCGTTCTTAAAGCCTAATTTTGATACGTCTTGTTTTAAAATTACTTGCATGATAAATCTCTTTAATGTGTTATTACTATTTTAAACAATCTGCTACGTAAGGCAAAATAGCCATGTGGCGCGCACGTTTTACCGCTTGCGATACTTTACGTTGAAATTTTAAAGAGGTGCCGGTTAAACGGCGAGGTAAAATTTTACCTTGTTCGTTAATGAATTTCAATAAAAAATCACCGTCTTTATAATCGATATATTCGATACCGCTTTTTTTGAAGCGGCAGTATTTTTTGCGTTTGGTTTCTGCCTGAGGAGGATTTAAAAACCTTACTTCTTTTCCTGATGCCATTGTTTTTGTTTTAAAAAATTTTAATTAGCGCTAGTTTTTTCTCTTTTTGGTTTACGTTCAGTAACCACTTCTCCGCCTTTGCGTTTTGTACGACGTTTTTCGGCATACGCAGCTGCGTGTTTATCCAAGCTAACTGTAATGTAACGCATTACACGCTCATCGCGTTTAAAGGCTACTTCAAGCTCGTTAACTAAAGTGATACTTTCGGTGCTGTACTCAAATAACTGATAAAAACCTGTCGATTTTTTGTCGATAGGGTAAGCCAGTTTTTTAAGGCCCCAAAATTCTTCATGAAGAACTTTTGCTCCCAAATCGTTCAACGCTTTTTTAAATTTTTTTACGGTTTCCTTTGCCTGGTCTTCAGACAAAACGGGAGTTAAAATGAAAACCGTTTCGTAATGTTTGCTCATTTATTTATTTTTTTTAAGGGACGCAAATATAGTAAAAGCTTATAGATTACGCAAAATTATTTTTGCAGGGCAGGTTATTACTGCTTTTTAACCAAAGCAAAGTTGCCTTTTATGTCTATTTGCCAGCCTTTTTCGAATATGCGGGGCAAATAACGACGGTATAAATACATGCGGGCATTCGTGTTTAGGTTTTCTTCGCCTTCTTTATCAACGGCATGAAACTCGTAGGTGGTAATTTTGGGATGCTCAGCCATAAAAGTGCGCGCAATTTCAGAAATAGTGCTCATAACCCCGTAAACCTCGCCACGGTTAGTGGTTACATATTCTTCCCCCTCAAATTCTTCATTTATAACCCCAAAAACAATGGTAGCATGTAAAATATTGTCTTGTCGGCGACCAAAGCGTACTTCATAATGCAGACCACTTGGGGTTTTAAAATAGTAAACACTAGCCGATTTAATGGCAGGAAATTCAATCTCGAAATAATTGTTTCCAAACTTATCTACAGGCATAATAACAAGGGTAAAAGTACATAACTTTACGCAAATTAAAATGATGAGCGATAAATATAATTTAAGAGGCGTTTCAGCAGGAAAAGAAGATGTTCATAAAGCCATTGCCCATATAGATAAGGGGCTGTTTCCTAAAGCATTTTGTAAAATTTTACCCGATATAGCAGCTCAAGATACCAATTACTGTAATATTATGCATGCTGATACAGCTGGGTCTAAACCGAGCTTGGCTTATGTTTATTGGAAAGAAACAGGTGATATGAGTGTTTGGAAAAACATTATACAAGACGCACTTATAATGAACATTGATGATTTGATTTGTGTGGGAGCGGTTGATAATATTGTGGTTTCATCAACTATTGGAAGAAATAAGAATCTGATTCCCGGCGACGTTATATCGCACCTAATTAATGGCACCAATGATTACATAGAAGAATTAAAGAGGCTAGGTGTTGGCTTAACCCTTGCCGGTGGCGAGACTGCCGATGTGGGAGATATAGTGCGCACACTTGATGTTGGTTTTACAGCTTTTGTTCGCTTAAAAAAGTCAGATGTTATAGATAACGGAAATATTAAAGCCGGAGATGTAGTGGTTGGTTTATCATCGTTTGGTAAAGCAACGTACGAAACCGAATATAATGCCGGAATGGGCAGCAATGGTTTAACATCAGCGCGTCACGATGTATTTTCTAAATACGTGGCAGAAAAATATCCTGAATCATACGACACCAATCTTTCAAAAGACGTCGTTTATTGCGGCAATTTAAAACCGACCGATAAAGTTTTAATTGAGCATACAGGTGTTGATGGCAAACACTTTAAACAAGAAATAGATGCCGCTAAACTGGTGCTATCGCCAACACGTACTTATGCACCCGTTGTAAAAAAACTATTGACGGAACTTCGTGCCAACATACACGGCATGGTTCATTGCAGTGGTGGTGCGCAAAGCAAGGTGTTACATTATATAGATAACCTGCATGTAATAAAAGATAATCTGTTTGATACTCCTCCTTTATTTAAACTGATACAGGAGCAATCAAAAACATCGTGGCAAGAAATGTACAAGGTGTTTAACATGGGTCATCGTTTAGAATTGTATGTGCCTAAAGAAATTGCAGCACAAGTAATTGCTATTGCCAACAGTTTTAATATAGAAGCTAAAATTATTGGTAGGGTTGAAACTGCAGCTAAAAAACAGGTTACGGTGAAAACAGATAAAGGCGAGTTTATTTATAACTAATGAATTTTGCCCGTTTTACAGAAGACTTAAAAGACAGATTACAAAATTACCCTTTACCGGGGCAAGATGCCCAATATATTATGGCAGGCGATAACATTCGCCATAAAAAAATTGATTTAAATGCACTTAGCAATTATAAAAAAAGTGCCGTTTGCTTATTGTTTTACGAGCATGATAACGATGTTTATTTTGCTTTAATGAAACGTCCCAACACGCACCAATATCATGCCTCACAAATTGCTTTACCAGGCGGAAGTTGTGACGGGGATGAAACTTATGAGCAAACTGCCATACGTGAGCTTCATGAAGAAACAGGCGTTGCTATAACCGAAGAAAATATTTCAGGAAGACTAACGCCTTTATATATACCAATAAGTAACTTTTATATACAGCCCATTGTAGCCTGTATTAATTGCAAACCTTTATTTGAACCCAGCGCACAAGAGGTTGAAGAACTAATAGAATATAAACTGAGAGACATTTTAAATGACAGCATAATATCAGAAACCACCGTAAACCTAACTTCGAGTGGCTTAAAAATAAAAGCCCCGTACTTTAATGTACAGGGCAATGTTTTGTGGGGTGCTACTGCTATGCTGTTAAGTGAAGTTAAGCAATTGCTTATAAAAAATAAAACTATCTTTTCTTTTCTATTTCAGTAACTACGTTATCGTAACATAAGTAATATTTACCTTTTGGTAAAGAAGATATATCAACGTTACTGCCAAAACCTTTCTTTAAAACATTTCCATAATAATCGTACACCTCAAAAGCGGTTTCGTTACTAAACCCAACAGATTTACTATCTGCTTCAACTTTAAAAGATGGTTTATCCATTAAAGAGCTATAAGTTACTTCTTTAGAATAACGAGGAATTCCACCATAACCAACTTGTTTAACACGAAATTTATTATCACCGCTATTAGGTGTTACTTTAAAATTGTATAAGTGTTGTTGTGGTGTACCATCACCATTAACCTCGCCTACATAAACCCATTTATTCCATTTAAATTGCTCAACTACATATGGTAAAGAACCTAACTCGTTTTTTGTGCCCCAAGTAAGTACAGCATCTTTATTAATGTCAATGCTTATTAAATCAAAAGTAGGACGCGGCTTAATAGCCTCAGGATTTAGCACTTTAGGAATACAACCATTTTTATGGCCAATTTCAATCGTGATTTTATCTCCGGCTTTAAATTTAAAAGGGGTGAAATCAATTTCAAATGCACTTGAATTTACCTCGTCAGTAGTAACTTGTCCGTTTACTTTTACTTCATACGCACAAAAACCAACACCATTGCTGGAAAAGCCATTTTGAATATATAAATTTTTTTGCTGATATTTTCCTTCAACTATTAGTACGCTTGCATTAGAAAATGCAACTGTACCTGATAGGAAAATAAAACAAAGGCAAATTATTTTTTTCATTTTAAAGCTCAAATTTAATTCAAACACAAAAGTACGGCATTTTTATTTGAAAAAGCAATTTTTAACCTTTATTATTACAAATAATGAAGCCAAAATTAACAAAATAACCAAAATAATGCGATAACTTTTAGAAAAATGCAGGCGAGTGGTTTTTATATCTTTACGATAGGCATATAACATAAACACGATAAATGTTACCAAAAATAGTAGGGTAAATATAATTCTTCCGGTGGTAAACATTATTTAGTATCAATTAGGTGCGACAAAAATATACTTTTGCTATCACAAAACACGAGTGAGAAAATTTTTAATCTACATATTTTTAACAGGATGTTTCTTTAATATTTCGGCATCAGCTATTGATAAGGCCTATGCAGCTTTGCACGAGTACGATTATTTTAAAGCTAAAAAACTTTTTTATTCAGAATTGAAAAAGAACAGGGTAGAGGCTTCATTTGGACTGGCCACAATTTATTATAGAAACGATAACCCGTTTTATAAATTAGATAGTGCTTATAAATACATAGTTATTTGTAAGAATAATTTCATCAACCTATCTGCTGAAAAAAAAGAAAAAATAAAAACCACATACCGTCTAACCGATAGTACAATAGCGGCTTTGCACGATTCTATCTCTCAAAAAGCTTACGATTTTTTTTTGAAGAATGTAACTATTCAGTCAGCTGAAAAATATATATCAATTTTTTATTACTCTAAATATGTAGAAGATGTTTTATGTAAAAGAGATAGCTTGGCTTTTAATGAAATAAAAAATAGCCAACAATCTGCTGTAATTACAAATTACGTAAAAATATATCCGCAAAGCTGTTATCTGCAAAACGCATGTCAAATGCTTGATTATGCCATTTATTTAGAAGTTACTGCCTCTAGAAATGACGTTGCTTATTTGAACTATATAAAGCAAAACAGTAAAACAAAATACACACAACAAGCCAAAGAGGAATTACTGGCTTACTATATACAAACTAAAAATACTGAGGGAATTTATTATTACATAAAAAATATAAATGCCTCATATTATGCATGGAATGCCCTTTTTAGCTTAGAGATAAAAAACTATTCTGAAAAAAACCTTCAAATTTTTTTAGAAAAATATCCTGATTATCCTGATAAAAAACAATTAGAAGAAGAATTTATATATTGGAAAATGCCTTTATTTAGCATTAAAAAGGCAGGCAAATATGGTTTTACTGATAGCACAGGGAAAGTTTGTATAGAACCTGTGTATAATGAAGTAGAGGATTTTAAAGAAGGTTATGCATTAGTAGAAAAAGATAATTTATATGGCTTTATTAATAAAGCAGGAAGAGTAAAAATCGATTTTCAATATACTGATGCATCTTCTTTTGTACAGCAAACAGCTATTGTGCAACAAAACAAGACAAGTTTTTTAATTGACCATGCCGCAAAAAAAATATCTGCCGATTATGATGAAATAGCTGATTTTGCAGACAATATAGCTATTGTAAGGAAAAATAATTTATACGGAGCCATTAATCATACCGGAGAAGAAATTATTAAACCAAGTTTTTATAGTATTAGCGATTTTACAGAAAACATGGCTGCATTTATACAAAATAATAAATATGGGTTTATTAATAAACAAGGTTTTACTCTTATAGCACCTATGTTTACTTGGGTTTCTGGGTTTAAAAACAACCAGTGTCGTGTGAAAATTGATAATCGTTTGGGTGTTATAAATAAGCGCGGAGATTTTATTATAGAACCTAAATATGACTTAATTGATGAAGCTTGTAAAGGAATATACCTGGTTGTAAAAAATAATTTATATGGTTTTATAGATTCTTCAGGGTGTTTTTTAACTGAGATAAAGTATAGTTATAATCCTTCTTTAAGAACAGATGACCTTACTAACGGAACTTATATGCGTCTTATAAAAGAAATTAAAGAAGAGTTACAGGATAAAAACGGGGTAAAATATTTTGCACAGGAGAAATTTTCACAAATAAAATTAGGCGATAATGATATAATTGTCGGACTTAAAAAAAATAAAGCGCAGTTTTATAGTATAACTAAAACAACACTTCCTAAAACGATATATAACAAAGTATATACTGATAAAAAATACTGGTATTGCAGTAACGATAAAGGTTTTAGTGTTTTTACAGGTAGTTTAAAAGAGAAACTCTTTACCATTGAAGCCGATGAGGTTAAACTCTTTAGCGATAAGTTTTTTACTTATACAACTGATGATGGTGAAGGCATTGTAAGTAAAATAGGCGCAATAATTTTAGAAGCATTTTTTGATGAAATAACTCCTACACAAGAGCCATACATTTTTTATGTAGAGCGCAAAGAAAAGGGCGCTTACTTTAATGTAAACACCCTTAAGTTTATTTGGCAAGAAAATGGGTTTAACCCGGCTTACATAGCCGACGAAGAGTAGCGAGATTCGCGCTCTTTTGGGTTAATTGTCATTACCGGAATATTTGAAATATCAATAACTTTTTGAGCCATAGTACCTAAAAACATTTCACGTACTGAAAGACCCGGTTTATTCATAATAACAATTAAATCGGTTTCAATTTTGTTAGCATACTCAACAACAGTTTCAGCAATGTTTTCGCTAGGCATAGTTTTGTTACTACATGTAACCCCTTTAGCTTTAATGTATTGTTTTACTTGGTGCACATAAGCATGTAGTTGGTTTTCGTATTTTTCATCCTTTAAAGAGAATAAACCTAAAATACGTATAGCTGCACCAAAATAACGGGCAAATTCAATAGCAACATCCACTTTTTCGCGAGAATCGCGTGATAAATCAATTGGTAATAAAATGTTTTCGCAACCATCGCGCTGCTCTCTGCCTCTAATAGTAACTATAGGGCAAGGGCTTTTACGAACCATTTCGGATGCGCTATCAGATAAAATATCTTTAGTTTTAATGTGAGATTCTACACCTACCACAATCATTTTTGCCTTAACTTCTTCGGCAACACGTACGGTTTCTTTATAAATATTGCCTTTAATATTCATAAAGTCACAAGGTACATTTGATTCTTCTTGTGTTTTTTTGGTTAGTTGCGTAATTTCATCAAAACGCTCTTCACCTTGTTTTTCGTATACATGTAAAAGTAGCAATTTAGAGTTTGTATATCTGGCCAGGTTATATGATTGGCTGATGGCATATATACTTTGCTCAGTAAAATCAAGCGGAATTATGATTACATCTTTTAATTCGTTCTGTTTATCCATAAAATAATTTAACATTTGGTTATGCGAAAATAGTAAAAATAATTTAGAGCCTGCTTTTTACGTTTGAGAACATTAATTTACCCTAACTTTGCTACAAAATGGCATTAAAAGATAGCTTTAAAAAATACCATCCCTATTTTGTAGATATTTGGCAGTACTTAATTATCATTGTTATTATGATAATTGCTGCCATTTTTATATTATAAACTACTTAGCGTTTAACTTCTCAGCTTTATCTGGCTGGTTGGTCATTAAATAAAGCCTTTTTAGGTGCTTTTTTGTAGCGGCATCGCTTGGGTTTATTTGAATTGCTTTTTCAAACGCTGGGATTGCCTTATTAATTAAATCAGTTGATTTTGCTTCGCACTCTTTTAATTTGGTAGCTTGTTTTATTAAATCATCGCAACGTTTTACTTGCTCGGTACTCCAGTTATTATATAAAGTACCTAAATTATACCAAGCTTCGTAAAGTTTTGGATCTAAATCAGTAGCTTTTTTATAACTAGTTTCAGCATTACCCATTATTTCATCGTAGTTTTTAGGTTTTTCTAAATCTTTTTTAGTAGCTTGATCTCTAGGATTTGCCATACCGTAATAAGCAATTCCTTTAGCTAAATAAAATTTAGCGTTGTTTGGGTCGCTGGCTATAGCTTTATCCAAGTTGGCAAGGGCTTCTTGATTTTTGCCTTTATTCATTAAATAATCTGTTTCGCGGTTCATTAAATCTACGTTAGTAGGAAATGCAGTACGTCCCGCTTGTAATGTTTGCATTGCTCCTGCGGTATCTTTTAAAACCATTTTAGCATCAGATAAATTGCCATAGTTATACGGAGTAGCAACTTTATCATCTATTGCCTTTTGGTTATAAGTTTTTACTTTCTCAAAATCTTTTTCTTTTTGAGCACAAATAAGGGCGTTTGTTAACTGACTGGTATCTTTTTTTCCCATCATTTTAGATGCTTCGTAAGACCCCTCAAAATATTCCATAGCCTCTTTGTATTTACCTGCATTGTATTTTCCTATGGCTAAGTTATTTACATCGTTAAACATTTGCATCCCTAACATACCCATATCAGCTTGATAAGCTTTATCCTTATCAAGGGCTACAGCTTTTTCAAGCGCTTTCCCTGATTCTTCATAATCAGCAGTAGATACTGCTCCATATGCTTTTGTAAGCCTTTCATTTTTATTGGTAACAGTGGCGGGTACCTTTTTTTCTTCTTGCTCTAAATTGTTTTTAAACAAATCATAGTAAACTTTAGCACGATACACCCATGTTTTAGCTTTATCTTTAGTATCATCATAATTAGTAGCTAAATCGATACACTCTTTAGCTTTCATTAAAGAAGAAACATCTTTACTGGTTTCATAATCTTGCAGGCTGCGCCATGCAGTTTGTACTTTGGCACTTTGCGAAAAGGCTACAACCGGTAGACTTAATGCGATAAAAAGTTTACTTGCTTTTTTCATACGGTTTTATGATGCTTTTTGTTTAATCTAAATTTTTGCCAAATATAATTACTTATCAATAACTTTTGGTGCTTTAAAGTAATCGCTGTCTTTTTTAGGAGCGTTTAACAAAGCTTCTTTTTGAGAAATAGTTTCTTTTACTACATCTTCGCGTAATACATTACTCTCATCTGTCATATAAATTAAAGGTTCTACCCCTTTGGTATCAAGCTCATTAAGTTTTTCAATAAAAACAAGCATACGATTCATGTCGTTAACCATTTCATTTTTGGCAGCCGTATCAACAAACTCAAGGCGAGCTAAATGTGCTACTTCATCAACTGTTTTATGATCTATTTTACTCATTTTGTTTTAATGTATTATCAATTAATGTAAAAACTTGTGCGCGCAAATTTACAATATTTTCTTCTGTCATTCCCTTGGTTTGTATTGGGGGGTGTATAATGGCCTTTGAAATACCCGGACGACCATAACTTTTAAAAAAACCACCATTTTGCAATAGTTTCCAATTGTTTACAAAGGTTATGGGTAGAATAGGTACTTGTTTTTCTACCGCTAATTTAAAAGGACCATTTTTAAAAGGTTTTAACACTCCAAAAGAAGAAATGGTACCTTCCGGGAAAATAAAAATACTGTGCCCCATATCAAGTTCTTCGCCTGCTCGTATAAAGGCTTTATGGCTATTAGAACGACTTTCGCGATTTACAGAAATTTGCATGTCTTTAAAAAATATATTAAACAAAGGGGCTTTGTTAAGCTCAAACTTTGCCATAAATACAAAGTAATTTTTAATAATAAAATAACTTAAAATAATATCCAGATAAGATGCGTGGTTAGATACTATGATGCAGGGACTAGGTATCTCTTCTGGTTTTATTTGATAGATTCTTTTTAAATAAATGCCTGAAAAGAAGCAAATCCAAGTCGCCATAATTTTTTGGCAGTAAAAAGCATATTTGTATCTTTTTCGGTTAGAGAGAAAAAAAACTAAAAAAGGATATAGTAATATTAATATACTTAAAAATGCCAAAAGAAACAAGCATTTCCAAAGGGTGTAAAAAAAACGTTGTACAAAAATCACAGGTGCAAAGGTAGCTTTTTTGCTTTTATATATGATTAAAGTTAATTTGCCTAAAATATTTGTAGTTAACAAAAAAATGTACTTACTTGGCACGAATAAATACTGAGGTTATGATTAGTACAGCGCAGTTGCATTTAGACAAGGTAACGTTAACCAAAAAAAGTAGGTTAAACGACCAAGATGTAAACAAAGTTCCTTTCGGAAAAGTGTTTACTGATCATATTTTTGTTGCTGAATATGAAGACGGCAAGTGGACAAAAGCTTATATAGAGCCTTATGCCAATGCACCTATGAGTTATGCTGTTAGTGCATTGCATTATGGCCAAACTATTTTTGAAGGCATGAAAGCCTTTAGAACAATTAAAGATGAAACTGTTTTGTTTCGTCCGTACGAAAATTTTAACCGTTTAAATAAATCAGCCATACGCATGGCTATGCCCGAAGTACCTGAAGAAATTTTTATGGGCGGTTTAGTTGAATTATTAAAAATTGATAAAGATTGGATACCAACCGATGAGTTTGGTTCTTTATATATCCGTCCGTTTATTATTGCAACAGATGAGGCTATAGGTGTTCGCCCATCAGAAACCTACAAGTTTGTTATTATTATGGCTCCAGCCGGAAAATATTATTCTGAGCCATTAAAAGTGTTAATAGAAAGCTCTTATTTCCGTTCGGTAGAAGGCGGAGTAGGGTTTGTGAAGAATGGAGGAAACTACGGTCGTTCGTTATACCCAACTATTTTAGCGCAGAAAAAAGGCTACCAACAGGTAATTTGGACTGACTCTAAAACACACCAATATGTGGAGGAATCGGGTACTATGAATTTAATGTTTGTAATTGGCAACAAAGTAATTACACCAGGTTTAGAAGACACTATTTTAGCCGGCATAACCAGAGATACTGTTTTAAAACTTGCCCGCCTTTGGGGTTATGATGTTGAAGAACGTAAAGTAAGTATTAAAGAGGTTATTGAAGCGCATGAAAATGGCACTTTAAAAGAAGCTTTTGGTACAGGTACAGCGGCAACCATTGCCCACATTATCACCGTTGGTTATAAAGACCACGATTACCAACTACCTCCAATTGAAGAGCGCAAATTCTCTCCTAAAGTAGATGAAACACTACGCAGTATACGCAAAGGCAAGATAGAAGACACCTTTGGTTGGATGGAAAAAGTTTGTTAAGCTTATTACAGAAAAGTATGAAACGCCTAATAATTTTGCTTTTTGTATTTGTTGTGTTTTTGGCTTCCTGTTCCGTTAGTAAAATGCAATTTGTATCGCTTGAATGCGATAAATTAAAGAAGGATACTACTTGGTTTTATAAAGACTCAATTGTTGAGATTAGTTATTTCCTTTATACTCGCGATGGTAAAATGACTTTTACTATTAACAACATATCGGATAAACCCATTTTTTTTGATGGTAAAAACTCTTTTATACTGGTAGGTAATAATAAACATCCTTATTGGACTGATGGTTCTGTTATTAATGGCGCAATAGCTGGATATGCGACTAGAAATAACCGTCATTCATATGGAACAATAAATGTAGTTGAAACAAAACTGCAAGAAAGAATGAATTTGATTCCACCAAAATCTGGTATTGTAATAAGTAAATATTTTTTGCACGACAAATCGTTATATGATTTATCGGGTTACAATGTTAAAAATGACACAGTAACTGCTAACTGGAAAACTAATAGCTTGAAAAAAACAGTAATTAAAAAAGCGAATTTTGAAAAGACAAACAGCCCACTTTCTTTTAGAAATTTTATAACTCTATCAAGAACTGAGGATTTTAAAATACCGCTTTATTATGATTTTTCTTTTTGGGCAACTGATATATGGGAAATGGATGCTAGGCAGGGTACAAAATCAAAATCACCAGAAAATTATGCCGAAGGTGCTTATGGTGATGGAAATAATTTACATGCTGAATATCATCCCTACAAAAAACCTTGGATGTTTTACTTGAATAACATTTACGTCGATCCAAACCATTAAACCTGTATAATTTATTGCTTGCTCGGTTTTTTTATAAAACCCTTTATAAAGCCTAAACCGTAGGATATATGTAATATTGGGTAAACCAATAAAATAGCAAGCATTTCACTTATTGGTTTGTTGGTACGGAAGGTGAAAAATATATCTCCTAAAAAATAAAGCAGTAAAGGCAAAAATCCTATATAAAAAGGAAGGATAAAATAAAGCGGCAGGCTAAGTAAATACAAAACAAAACCAGCTGGAATTAAATGCCTGATGCTTAAAGCCGATTTAATTTTTTGGAGTACTAAGGGCTTATAAAGACCATATTGGTAATACTGGCTAAACAATAAAGAAAAATTACTACGTGGGTGATAGTACAATTTTATAGCGGGGTGCTGATATATTTTAAACCCCAGGCTTTTCGCACGATAATGAAACTCATCGTCCTGATTGCGTTTAAAAGCCACATCAAACAAGCCTGTTGTTTTAAAAATATTTTTTTTCCAGGCACCTAAATAAACGCTATCGGTATAACCTTCATAATCCGGAAAATGAAAAGAACTGTTACCTACACCAAAAGCTGTGCATGTAGCATAACCAATAGCATTTTGCACCGTGTTGCCTTTTGCAATTCGCATGGGGCCGCCTACAATATCAGCATCAGTATTTTCAAAGGTTTCTAAAATCTTTTCAAAATAATCAGGTGCATAATCGGTATGGGCGTCTAAACGAATAATGATATCTCCTTTGGCAGCATCTATAGCTTTATTTAAAGCATAAGGCACAATGCGTCGAGGATTATCCAACAAACGTATATCATCACGTTTTTGCATGTACTCCTTAATAATAACACAAGTATCGTCGGTAGAGTTGCCATCTACCAATATTAATTCTTTATAAACCGGTTGGGCATGAGTGTAAAACTCAAGTAGTTTTTTGATGTAAGCACTTTCATTATATACGGGGCAAATAACGCTTATCATAATTTTAATGAGGCAAAGTAACAAAGTTTTATGTCAAGTTTGAAATGATAGCTGGTTACCAACCGAATTAAATTTATTATAGCTTTGCGTTTTAATTTTAAGAAATGACTATACATAAAGAAGGATATCCAACTATTGCGCTGGCATTTGTTTTTTCGGCTATTTTAATTGGCATTGCGTGCTACTTTTTTCCTGAAAGTAATGTGGCAAAATGCACGGCCTATACTATCAGTTTAGTGGTAATGGTAATTGTGTTGCAGTTTTTTAGAAGCCCAAGCCGCAACTGGACAAAAAATGAAAACCAAATCATTTGTCCGGCTGATGGTAAAGTGGTGGTTATTGAAGAAGTTGAAGAGCCTGAATTTTTTAAAGATAAACGTTTACAGATTTCAATATTTATGTCGCCTACCAATGTGCATGTAAATCGTTATCCAATAAGTGGTACGGTAAAATATGCTAAACACCACCATGGCAAATATTTAGTAGCATGGCATCCAAAATCTTCTACCGAAAATGAACGTACAACCGTTGTAGTTGAAAGAAAAGACGGTATACAAATTTTATTCCGCCAAATTGCAGGAGCTTTAGCCCGCCGTATAGTTATGTATAGCAAAGAAGGCGATATTGCAACACAAACCGAGCAATTTGGCTTCATTAAATTTGGGTCGAGGGTGGATGTTTTTTTACCCCTTGGCACTAAAGTTAACGTACAGTTAAATGAAGTAGTTAAAGGCGGTATTACGGTACTTGCCTAGTGTTTAGTGCGTAAAAAAGCACTACATTTGCGCTCCAATTTTTATAGACAATGATTACAGTAAGTAACGTTACCCTGCAATATGGTAAACGCGTTTTATTTGATGAAGTAAACTTAAAGTTTACACCGGGCAATTGCTATGGCATTATTGGTGCCAACGGTGCTGGTAAATCTACCTTTATGAAAATTTTATCGGGGGAGATTGAAGCAAATCGGGGACAAATAGATATTACACCGGGGCAACGTATGAGTGTGCTTAAACAAAATCACTTTGAGTTTGATGAGTTTACAGTGATGGATGCGGTTATTATGGGCAACAAAAAGCTTCACACTATTATTAAAGAAAAAGAAATTATATATGCCAAACCCGATTTTAGTGAGGCTGATGGCATTCGTGCATCAGAATTAGAAGCTGAGTTTGGTGAAATGAATGGTTGGAATGCCGAAAGTGATGCGGCACAATTATTAGGAAGTTTAGGCATTGGCGAAGGTTTACACCAACGTTTAATGAAAGATTTAACGGGTAAAGAAAAAGTGCGTGTGTTATTGGCACAGGCTCTTTTTGGTAACCCCGATATACTTTTAATGGATGAGCCAACCAACGATTTAGATGCTGAAACCATTAACTGGCTTGAAGATTTTTTGGCTGATTTTGAAAACACGGTAATTGTAATTAGTCACGATAGGCACTTTTTAGATGCTGTTTGTACAAACATTTGCGATATAGATTTTGGCAAAATTTCTACCTATAGCGGTAACTATAGCTTTTGGTACGAAATGAGTCAGCTTAAATTAAAGCAACGCTCGGATGCCAACAAAAAAGTAGAAGATAAACGTGGTGAATTACAAGAGTTTATTACACGTTTTAGTGCCAACGCCTCTAAATCAAGACAAGCAACTTCGCGTAAAAAATTATTAGAAAAACTTACCGTTGATGACATTCCGGCTTCAACCAGAAAATATCCGGCCATTATTTTTAAACAAGAGCGTGAGGCAGGCGACCAAATTTTGCATGTTGAAAATATTTGCAAATCGAATGAAGAGGGAGTTTTGCTAAAAGGCATCAACATTAATGTTCGTAAAGGAGATAAAATTGCGTTTATTAGCCGTAATCAGTTGTCAATTACTACGCTTTTTCAAATTTTAAATGAGGAGGAAAAAGCAGATAAAGGCACGTATTTATTTGGTACAACCATTACCAAAGCCTATATGCCTAACGAAAACCATAAATATTTTACTGGAGATAATAACCTGATTGATTGGCTAAGACAGTACTCTATAAATAAAGACGAAACCTTTATTCGTGGTTTTTTGGGTAAAATGTTGTTTACAGGTGAAGAAACCTTAAAAAGCTCTACCGTTTTATCAGGAGGCGAAAAAGTACGTTGTATGCTATCTAAAACCATGCTCCTTAGCGCCAATTTATTAATGTTAGATGAGCCAACCAACCACTTAGATTTAGAAGCCATTATTTCCTTAAATAATGAGATGAAAGATTTTAAAGGCACTATTTTATTTACCTCACATGACCACCAATTAGTACAAACCATTGCTAACCGAGTTATTGAAATTACGCCAAAAGGCATGATAGATAAGGTTTGCACCTACGATGAGTATTTAGAAAGTGAAGACGTAAAACGGATTAGGGCCGAACATTATGGCGAAAAAGTAAAGGCATAATAAATTTCTGTTAAAAAAAAATGCAGATTTTATAATTATGGCACGATTTTGGTATATTTGACCACATAACATTAAACATAAAAATTAAAATGAAAAAAATATTATTAACGTTCGGAATTTTATCTCTTGTTGCAATGAAAGGCATTTCGCAAGAAGCAAAACCTGCAACACCAGCAGCAGTAGCACCTGCATCTCAAGCTGACATTAAATTTGAAAAAACAGTACACGATTATGGTACTATGAAACAAGGCGCTGATGGTGGATGCGAGTTTAAATTTACCAATAGTGGTAAAGAACCGTTGATTATTACAAATTGCCAAGGTAGCTGCGGATGTACTGTACCAAGCTGTCCAAAAGAGCCAATTTTACCTGGCAAATCGGGTGTTATTAAAGTACATTACGATACAAAGCGTGTTGGACCTATTTCTAAAACAGTAACCGTACAATCAAACGCTTTATCAGGTACACAAACCATACAAATTAAAGGTACAATCGAAGCTGCTCCGGTAGAAGAACAATTTCCGGCTGGTGGTAACGCTCCAAAAACAGGTTCTCCGGTTGAAAAAGGAAACAATTAATTAATCGTAAAAAAACAAAAAAATGAAAAAAGTACTAGCAGCAGCCATCTTATTTTTTGGATTAGCCTTTACAGGTAAAGCTCAAGAATCAGCAACACCAAACATCGACCCTAATGCACCTGAATTAAAATTTGATAATGAAACCATTGAATATGGCGTTATTGATTATGATGCAAATACTGTGCGCGAGTTTAAATTTAAAAACACAGGTAAATCTCCATTAATTTTATCTAACGTACAGGTTTCTTGTGGTTGTACCAATGTTGACGGTTGGCCTAAAGAGCCAATTGCTCCGGGTAAATCGGCTACTTTTAAAGTAAAATACGATAGCAAACGTGTAGGTAAATTTGATAAAAAAATTACTGTTACATCAAATTCAAAAACACCAAGTACTGTTTTAACTATTAGAGGTGAGGTTAAACCTGCCCCTGTAGCTCCGGCAACAACACCTGCTACTCCTGCAACAGGGAAATAATAACTTAAACCAACAAGTTTTATAAAACTAAATCGGACTTCGGTCCGATTTTTTTATTTTTATATATGATTAAAAACATTCTTGTCTTACTATTTATTGGTTTATCTCATCAATTAACTGCTCAGGCTCAGCTAAAATTTACCGATACCAAGAAGAGTTTTGGTTTTGTAAAAAAAGGAGAACAGGTAAAACTAAGTTATGAGTTTACTAATACAGGTAATCAGCCTTTAGTTATTTTAGATGCTAAAGCAGAGTGTAGTTGTACTAAAGTTACTTGGCCAAAAGAGCCAATTTTGCCCGGTAAATCAAATAATATAGAGGTTTTGTTTGATACTTCGCCAACATATGATAGACAAGACAGAGAAGTGGAAGTTTTTAGTAACGATGCAAAATCGCCACAAAAAATAAGGTTTAAAGGCGTTGTACTAAAATAACACAGTTATTTTTTTGAAGTAAGTTGGGTATACCAAACCCGTAGTTTTATAGGATACGTTTTATTTGCGGTACCACCTAATACAAGTCGCTCAGGAAATAAAGCTCCATTATAAACGCTAAGGTAAAATTTGGTGTTTAATGTCCTATGGTTTACAATTAATCCTGCAGTGTGTGGAATTTCAATTTGATATTCGCCATGAAATAAGTCATAATAACCACCAAAAGTATATATGTTTTCAATTAAGCCGGCAGGGCCTCCAAGTGTATCGCCTTCCAAATATATTCTTCCTGGCAGCGGATATTTGGCAAGGTCATAAAAATCTTTATTAGATTGATCTGTTTTTAAAGCAAGTTCGGCCTTATTAATAGTAAAGTTATACTGATTACTATTTGCCCATTGTTGAAACCCCGGAAATTTTAAAACCGCCCCAACACCGGCAGCGCCTTGCAAGTAAATATTTTGGTTGTGGTTATTTGAAGGAAGCGTATCTGAGCTAGTTAGTTGATTTTGTAAATCGGCTGTGGCAGTACTATAATCATGTTTAAAATAGCTAAAACGATTGCAGGTAGAGCCATTACAATTAAATGAAAGCGGGGGTTGTTGATCTGCAGATCCACTAACGTGATAATAAAAAGTAATACTGGTGTTACCATCCATATACACAAAAAAGATACTTCCATAAGATGGCTGAGGCAATATAGAATGCTTAGTAGTTATAAACATGCCCTTTAAATATTGCTGAAACAGAGTATTGTTGTTTACACAAGCAAAAAGCCCTTCACCAAAATCACTGCGTAAACGTACTCTTAACTGTGGAGGATTATAGGCATTAGTATCTTTTTTTAAAGGGGTAAACCATAAAAGATGGGGAGTGAAAACCTTGCTTTGCCCACCATAAATTAAATTTTTTGTGGCATCAAATGGTATAGGGCCACGCATATGTGTACCTGTACCTGTATAATAATAATTGTTTCCGGTTGAATAATAATTTGAGTCGGTAGATAAGTTATAGTTAAGCGGATATACATCTAAAGATAATTGGTCGCTTGTATCTCCAACAAAAATAGTTGAAGAGCCCGGTACATAATTATACCCTAAAATTAAAACAGCTGAATCAAGCTCTGGATGATCAAAAGTAAGATTTCCGTTTAAACTACCCGGAGAATACGGAGTTTCGAAACTACAATATATAGAGGCATCTGTTCTCCCAAAAATAGGGTCGTTTACAGAACCTAACAAAGCAGAGTTTGACAAACGAGTACTTAAAAGAATAGAATCTGCGCTACGAAAATGGCTATAAGAAACATCGGGGTAAAACTCCATATAACCACCACTTAAAATATCGCCAGGAGGCAGAATGCTTATACCAACTGGGCTATCGTTTTTTTTACATGAAGTGGTTAACGCCGCAACCAAAAATATGGATAGGATTTTTTTAAACATAAAGCGTGCAAAGGTAATAAATATAGTTGTTAAACTGTGGTTTCGATACTTTGCCACAATAAATGGGCTGTTTTATCCCAACTGAATTTGTTTTTTTGTTCAAGACCTTTACGAATTAAGTTACTTTTTACATCGCTATCTTCATACAACGTAATCATTGCATGTTTTATTTCATTTTCATCAAAAGGATTTGCATAAATAGCAGCATCGCCTGCAATTTCGGGTAAACAGCTGGTGTTAGCAGCTAATATAGGTACACCACATTGCATGGCTTCAACCAAGGGGATACCAAAACCCTCGAAATAAGGTACATAAGTTAAAGCAAAGGCAGAGGCAACCAGATTTTTTAATTCTGAGTTCGGAATTCTTCCGGTAAAAATTAACTCATCTTCTATTTTTAACTCCTTCATTAGTTCGTACATCTCATTCTCCCCCCAAAAAATGGCCCCTGCCAATACTAATTTTATATTTGATTTGGTTTCAGTTTTAAAAAGATGAAAGGCTTTTATTAAGCGTAAGATGTTTTTACGCGGATGCAAAGAGCCTACAAAAATGAAATAATCAAAACCTTTGGTGTATTTTTTTTTTGTTTCAGCCTTTATATCATTGCTAACCACATCAAAATAATTATGTATGCCATTATATACTACATCTATTTTTGCAGCATCTATTTTATAAGTGGTTGAAATATCCTTTTTACTAAACTCTGATACGGTTGCTATTCGTGTGGCTTGTTCAGCAAATTTTGGAAAAAAATGGTTATAATAATGGCGGGTAAAAAAAGGCAAATCTTTAGGATAATGAACAAAATTAATATCATGTATAACAGGCAACTGTTTACATTTCGCACCCAAAGCCAATAAACCGTCAGGCGAAAGAAATAAATCAGGCTTTAATTTATTTAATAAAGGCTTAACAGCAAACTGCATCCAATAATAATATAGAAAAGGATGCCTTGCTTGTGGTGATATTACTAAGGGGGTAATGTTGTCGGCAAAAATAAATTTTTCGTTAAAAGGCCTGTCAAACAAAAAAATAAAATGTATATCAGGATGCTGACGCGTTATCCTTTTTAAGGATTGATAAGCAAACCAGCCTATGCCATCTAAACGGCCATCCAATAATAAGCGTGTGTTTACTACAATTTGCATGCGGCGCCAAAAGTAAAAGATTAAACTGTTTTTTTATGGAATTTCTTGTAAAATAGCATTTTAGGAGAAAAATTAACGTTTTTTATTATTTTTAAAAATAGGTGTAAAACTCAGCAAAATAGACTATCTTAGGGTAAACAAACAATGTGGGTTGGTAAATAAATCGAAAAAAGGCAAAAGAAAGTTTGGATATTAGGTTTTAAAAAATATTTTTGCAAATCTCATTTTGATAAATAGAAGTGAAAAAGACAATTTTACATACAACAATTCTTGCGGCAATATTAGTGCCGATGTTGTCTTTTGCTTCAATTGGAGATAAAAACAAAAAGGTTAGCGGCGATAAAAAGCGTAAAAAAGATGATACAACACAAACTGTAAGTACATCAATTGCTTATGATGATGTTGACTCTTTATTAATGTTCCCATCGCATGACTTATATGGTACTTGGGATACAGCATCTTGTCACCCTAATTTATTTGAACAACAATTTGCAGGAGATTCTGCTACTGTTTATTTATTAGATGATTGGAATTGTGGATTTACTATGCCTTATACTGGTACTATAACGTCGGAATTTGGATGGCGTCGTCGTCGTCCGCATTACGGTACTGATATTGGCTTACATACAGGCGATACTGTTGTTGCCGCCTTTGACGGTAAAGTGCGTATAGCTCGTTTTATGGGTGGATATGGTAATGTGGTTATCATTCGTCATAATAATGGGTTAGAAACCGTTTATGCCCACTTATCAAAAATATTAGTTCAGCCTGAAGAAGCTGTTGTTAGCGGCATGCAAATTGGTTTAGGTGGAAATACAGGTCACTCATACGGAAGCCATTTGCATTTTGAAATTCGTTATTTAGGTAAAGCAATTGATACCGAGGATTTGGTTGATTATCAAAAGAATGAACTTAAAAATAGTTCTTTTGTTATTTATAAATCTGACTTTGGTGCTAAGTACGATTTAAGAAGCATACACGCGCATCAGGTTGTATCAAGAAGTCATGCTGCACCTGTTAGCTATAAATCTACTGCAACAGGTGGTTTTGTGTATGTGAAAAAAGGAGATACACTTGATAAAATTGCTCGTCGTAACCACACCACAATTGTTGCTCTTTGTAAAAAGAATGGCATTAAGAGTACGAAGGTTTTAAAGCTTGGGCAAAAGCTTAGGGTTTAATTTCCTAAAGCTCTGAAGTTCTTCATAATAGTCTTCAAATCATTTTCAGTTTTATAATCTTTAGCGTAGGCTAAGTTTAGTTTATTCAAATACTCTTTATCGGTAGACTTTATGTGTTGATTAGGAGATAACACCGATTTTTTAATGCTGGGTAAACGTGGGTCGGCATTAGCTTCGTAACCTACCCATGTTTTAGCGCCTACCAATACTAAAAGCAGGTTCGCTAAAAAATGTATAGGTTTTTTCTCCGCAAAAATTACAATAGGTAGGATAGCTAAAAGAACAAGAGACATAGCCATATCAAATATTCGCTTTTTACGTTTATTATACGGTTTTGATACAGAATTAAAGTCAATTACATAAAGGTCATCTCCGGCAGTATCGATGCTGTTGCTGCCTATAATAGAGATACTTTCGGGTGGGGCAATTTTAAAATCAACTTCAACACTAACCAATTGCAGCATATAGTTTATTATTTGCTGCGATGATATATTTTTAGAGCAAAAAATAATTTCCTGTATTTGATGCACTTCAATTATTTCATTTAACTGATTTATATTACCTAATTGATTATCAGTTTGTTCGTTTATAGATACGAAGCCTATAAAGGCAGGTTTTACCGAAGTTTCTTTAAGTACACTTACTACACGTTCATACTCATCAACATTACCAACAATGGCTATGCGCTTACGTAAATCTTCGTTAAGTATAAAGCCTTTTAATTTTAACGCATGAAAAACTAATCGCACCAAAAGTAAGCTAAGTAGGGTAGATGCAGAGCCTAATAAAATAATGGCTCTTGAAAAGCGGTAAGCCTCGGGTAAAAGCGAGTAACCAATTAAAATAACCGCCATACCGGTTACAACCCCTTGCATAATTTTGCGGAGTTTAACAGGTTTATCATATCCTCCATTTAAAAATACGCTTAACACCCAAATAGCTGAATAAACTAAAAAGGCCCATTTTACAAGATGTTCAATATATGAGCCATCACCGCTGATAAACTTTACGTTTTTTTCATAAAACTCTTTAACGGCAAATAAGCCGCCAAAAATTAAAGCAAAATCTAATGCAGGTAAGGCAATTTGTTTTACCATACGCCATCCTATAGAAGCCCCTGCACGCAAGTAAATAGCAAAATGTATCAGAATAGAAAAAAGTTTAGCCCTATTTTGTGAAAAATGTTTGCGGGCAAAAATGGCCATAGCCCTATAAAAAACAAGCACATAATTAACGCTGCTTTTTTTGGTGCTTTCGCCTTTGTAGTGAATAATACAAGTATCCGGGAAATAATAGTTTTTATAGCCGCTTAAAATGATGCGATAAGATAAGTCAATGTCTTCGCCATACATAAAGTACTCTTCATCTAATAAGCCACATTGGGCAAGTGTTTCGGCTCTTAGTAACATAAACGCACCGCTAAGCACATCTATGCTATGGGTTTTGTTTTTATCGAGATAAGTAAGATGATAACGTCCAAAGCGTTTAGATTTTGGAAAGAATTTAGAAAGACCAAATATTTTATAAAAAGCAACCTCGGGTGTTGGTAAACCACGTTTAGATTCAGGTAAAAAATTGCCTTTACCATCAACCATTTTCACCCCCAATCCACCCGCATCAGGGTGCGCATCCATAAAAGCAAGTGTTTTGGTAAACGTATCTTCTTGTACAACAGTATCGGGGTTAAGCAGTAAAACATACTGCCCTATACTTACACGAATAGCCTGATTATTTGCCTTTGAAAAACCTGTATTTACTTTATTTTCTATAAGAATAACCTGTGGAAATTTTTCTTTTATCAAGGCCACAGAGCCGTCTACCGAGTTGTTGTCAACCACAAACACCTCAGCTTCAATGCCTTTTAGGGCACTATAAACCGAGTGCAGGCATTGCTCTATAAAGTGCTTAACATTATAGTTTACTATGACGATGGATAGTTTCACAAAATTGTGCCTAAATTTACATTTATATTTAATGTATGAGTACTAAAAAAATTGCAGGCATAAAACACGTTTTTTTTGATTTAGACCATACGCTATGGGATTTTGAAAAAAACTCAGAAACTGTAATTGAGCAATTGCTTGTAACCTACGATGTAGAAAGACAGTATGGCATAACGGCTGAAACCTTTATTAAAAAGTATAAAAAGATAAACCACAAACTTTGGCATTTATATAGCCATAAAAAAATTACGAAAGAAGAGTTACGTAATACGCGTTTTACCAAAACACTGGAAAAATTGGGAGCTAAAAATAAAGAACTTGGCATGCTGCTAGAAAAGGAATATATATCTAAAAGCCCTTACCAAACGCATTTATTAGAAGGAACCAGTGAAATTTTAGATTATTTAAAACCTAAGTACGAGTTACATATTTTAAGTAATGGTTTTAAAGAAGTGCAACGCATTAAATTGCATGAAAGTGGTATAAAAAAGTACTTTACGCACGTTTTTATTTCGGAAGAAATGGGTGTTCAAAAACCTGATAGAGAAATTTTTGATATAGCAAAAGCACAGGCTAAGGTTGATGCCAGTCAGTGTATTATGATTGGAGATAACTTTGTTAATGATATAGAGGGGGCTTTAAAAGCAGATTGGAAGGCTGTTTACTACACATCTAGAAAAAAGAGAATTAAGATTGCTAACCTGTATCAAATAAAAAGTCTGCTGGAACTTAAAGAATTGCTTTAAGCAGTTTCGCTAGCCCAAACCTTAGTACCCTCGGTGCAGTTTTTACAAATATCAATTTCTTTACGTGAGTGTAAAATAGACGAACGAAACTGATTGTAACTATCGCTATGCCAGATATTCTTTAAGGAAGTTTCTTTTAAATTACCTAAACGGTGCTCAGCATCTTTATCAAAACAGCAAGGCACAACCAAGCCATCCCAGGTTATCACACAACCACTCCACATGCGCCAGCATTGGTTTAGTAGTTTGTTTTTAATGGTATAAGTGCCATCTGCATTTTTTTTGTAGCGACTGTACTCTATGTTATCAGGAATTAAATCGTTACCGTTTTCATAATTATAAACCTGTGCGGTTTTAAATTTTATTTCGTCAACGCCTAATTCTTTGGTAAGCCTTTTAGCATCTTCTATTTGATGTTCGTTTGGTTTAACTACCAAAAACTGAAAAACAATATAAGGTGTTTTGCTTTTTAATTGCTTTTTCCATTTAAGGACGTTTTTAGTGCCTTCAATCACCTTATCTAAGTTGCCGCCTATACGGTACTGCTCATAAACCTCTTGTGTAGTGCCGTCAATTGAAATAATTAATTTATCAAGCCCTGATTCTATAGTACGTTTAGCATTTTCGTCATTAAGATAATGCGCATTAGTAGATGTAAAGGTGAAAATGTTTTTTTGCGAAGCGTATTTTACCATATCTAAAAAATTAGGATTTAGATAAGGTTCACCCTGAAAATAAAAAGTTAGGTAAATGAGTTTATCGTACAACTCATCAATTGTTTTTTGAAAGAATTTTTGTTCTAACATCCCCGTTGGGCGTGAGAATGAACGCAAACCACTAGGGCACTCAGGGCAACGAAGATTACAACTTGTAGTAGGCTCAAAGTTTAAAGCCAATGGCATACCCGCATGCTTATTTTTTTTAGTAATGCGCGAGTAGTGGTATGACGCAACAACCTTAATTGCATTAAAAACCTTGCTAGCGTTTAATTTGCCCAGCACTCGTATGTTTTCTTTAAAACTCACTTAGAATAAAGGTACGGCATTAAAGTGGTTTTCCAAAGAGTATAAGCGGTAGGAGTAAGGTGTATGCCATCGGGTATAAATAATTCGTTTAGGTTAGGGTGTTTTATAAAGACTGTATGTATATCAATATAAGTAAGGTTAAACTCTTTGGCTATTTTTTTTAGGTTTTTGTTTTGTTTTAAAACTCTGTTGTTTACATCTTTATCATCCGTTAAAAATGATGGTCGGTTAATTATTACAGGTAAATTACTTTGTATGTATATTTTAGTTTGCGGGCTTTGCACCTGCATTTTTTTTATCACATCACGATAATTATCACAAATATCATCCAGCGATATTTTCTCAATGATATCATTAATGCCAATTTCAATAAAAAGTTTTTCGGGTTTTAGTTTAGCTATATTATCAATGCGTTTTACTAATCCTTCACTAAAATCGCCTACAATGCCGCAGTTTAAAAGGTTTGTGTCGTTAAAATATTCAGTTACGTTAAATAATTCGGTTAAACTATTGCCTAAAAAAACAACCTTGTATTTACCTGTTGGAATATTTTTTATTTCTTCGTTACGTTGTTGCCAGTGTTCCGATTTAAGTGTTATTTCCACAATTCTACGTTGTTTATTTTTTTTTGCGACTAAAAAAAGCAGCCATAAACCTACTAGAGCAATGCAAAATATCCAAATAAACCTCCTCATTTCAAATACAAACCTACGTAATTAATTGGCGTTATTTATAGTATTTTTGCTTCGTTTTTTAGAAGAAATTGAAAATGAACTATAAGCAAACCTTAGACTATTTATACACCCAACTGCCCATGTTTCAGCGCATTGGGGCCGCAGCTTATAAAGCTGATTTAAATAACACGCTTGCCATTTGTAAATTACTACATAATCCCGAAAACAAATTTAAAAGCATACATGTTGCAGGTACAAATGGTAAAGGTTCAACCTCACATATGTTGGCGGCAGTTTTTCAGCAAGCCGGTTATAAAACAGGTTTATATACATCACCCCATTTAAAAGATTTTAGAGAGCGAATAAAAATTAATGGCAAAGAAATTCCTAAAAAATATATTACTGGGTTTGTAGA
>JABDCR010000037.1:0-18671 GCA_013288015.1 Bacteroidota bacterium
TTGTATTGCTAATAAAAACCCAGTTTACATAAAAATTATTATTTGCACTTGTCCCCTGTAATGTTTTTAAAAGACATTCTCCCGGCCCAACAAGGATATCAGAATTAAGATTTACAATTGGCTGATATTTGTTAACTAATTTAAATTTGCCGGTTCTACAAGAAGTACAAAACACACATATAAATAATAAAAAGCTTACGGTTATTGTTTTTTTTAACTTAAAGCCTTCTTTTTTTAAATCGGAGCTATTCATTTTCTTTCTTTTCAGTTTATATAGTAGTGGTAAAAAAAGCGAATTTTGAATTTCTTTCAACGCTTCAATATTTAATTCGTGTAACTCTTGTTTTTCAAACATTGTAGAATGTGTTATTATTCTATTTATAATTTTATATTTTGCTCTTTCAAGTTGATTCATAATTGAGTTATCAAGAAGGCTCAATAATTTTACTTAACTATCAATTTATAGTTATATATTTTATCATTAGTAGAGGCTGTAATAATATATTGTCCGTGAGGTAATAATTGTGCTTCATCAACTATAAACAGCTGATTATTTGTTTCAACCAATACTACTCTCGATAGAAATTCTTTCCCCTGCATATCTCTTAAAACAACTACTATTTCCTGATTTTGATATCCACTAACATTTACATTTAAGTTAGTTGTATTATCTATAGGGTTAGGATATACACTTATGCTTTGGTGGTTTTCTGACATTTTTACGCATATAATATCCAAATATTTAAAGACCCCATTAAAATCAGTCTGTTTTAATCGGTAGTATGAAGTTTCGCTATAAGGTTGATAATCTGTTTCAGCATAATCTCTATAGGTTGTAGAGTTATTTGCACCCGGCACATCAATTAATTTAGTAAAACTTTTCCCCTCTTTACTTTTTTCAATGGAAAAATATGCATTGTTTGTTTCTGTTATTGTTTCCCACTTTATATCCACTTTGTTTCCATTTGCAACAGCAGAAAAACCACCTAATTCTATAGGTAATGGAGAATTTAATGTATTAGTAGTTCCTATACGCCAATTATTTGCATTAGTAAGGCCAGCTAAAGAAACACCTATTCTATTTACCTCATACGTTACAGTTTTATTTGTAGTAGCAGACCATGCGCCATAAATAGGGTCAACAGATCCAATTGAGCGCATGGCAGTTTCTGCAGCCAAATCGCTAAGTGTGTTGGTGAAAAAAGTTGTTGTACCACCTCCATATCGTAAGTAAAGTGTGCTGCCATTAGGGGTAAATCCGTTGCTGGAGGTTACAGCCCAATACGAATTTGTTACAGCATAAAAAGATAAAAATCCACCTGAGCCATTTGGCCAAGTTCCATCAACAATTCCTTGCCCGGCTTGAGATGGTATGTTTCCTGCAACAGAATCAATTGGTACGGATGTTGTTGGCTGCCCTGGATTTGTAATGGTATATAGATTAAAATTTACACCTACTGTCCCACCTGAAGTAAGGTTTGAAATATACCCTAACCAAAAAGGGCAATAATCACTTACCGAGCCCATTGGAAATAACCCAGAACCAGAAGCTGTAGCTAATGGCAATGATGGTGTTGAAAACCATCTGCTAAATGTACCGCCATATAACCATCCTGCAGTTTGAGTTAACACACCTAGTGTTGCTGTCGATTTTCCTAAGGTTAAGGTTAAATCATTTAAATTAACGTTCCCCGTAGTTAAAACGAGGTTATTTGTGACCCAAAAATTATTTGTGAGTAATTGAATATTTCCTCCCGTATTATTTATAGTTAAGTTATAAAAAACATTTTGAGTTTGTCCAGTAGTGCCACTGCCAAGTAAAGCGGTTTGGTTCCCGTTTCCATTAAAAATAACAGTTGAATTTCCCGGTAAAAAAGAGGTGTTTGATTGCGCATTTAGGTTACCGCCTATAGATATGCTGTAGCCATTATTTGTTGCATTTAAACTTGTTGTGCTCGATGGATTATTAATAGTAAGATTATTTGATACAATAAGGTTTCCGCCAAGCGTAACCAGAGCCCCACCCGATATATTTATAGTTACGTTGTAAAAAGACATTGTACTGGAACTTCCTTGACCATTTAAAACACATGAATTTCCTTCGGGAAAAATAACCGTTGAAGAATTAGTGATCGCATCGACCGTGCCTTGTATATAATTCCATGTTCCATACAATGAAATATTTCCTTGTAGAGTTAAGGTTCCTGATGTTTTATTAATTGTTATATTACTTAAAATCCCTTTCCCTGCCGCTGATGTAGTATTTAAAAGTTGGTTTCCCGTTCCGGAAATATTTATTACTCCTGTTCCGGTACTAAAAGGGTCTCCGTTAAAAGTGCTTGTTATATCTCCAAGTGCGTTTAAGGTTCCTGATGATAATCTTACTGCATTTGCTCCTTGCATTAAGATTGTTCCATTAACTGTTAAAGTGTTTAGGCCTACACCTAAATCACCCGAAGTGGCTGTTAAGGTTAAATTATTTTGAACAGTATTAGAATTACTAAAGGTGCAAGTAGTAAAATTACCCAAGATATTTAAATTATAAAAAGTAAAACTTCCACCAACCGTAAATGTATTTGTACTAAAAGCAACCGTACCATTGTTATGACTAAATGAGCCGCTTGAAAAAGTTGTAGCTCCTTTAAAAGTACAAACTCCAGTGGTACTGGTAAATAAAGTGCCCGAAAGTGTATATGTTCCATTAAAATTTATAGGGCTACTTCCTCCAATAAAAGTCCCACCGGAAAATATAGCATTAGATGTGCCAACAGTAATGGTGGCAAATGCATTTTGAGAAATCGTTCCTGTATAAGCACCTACTACATTAATGCCGGCAATGCCTACACCAACATCAACAACACAATTCCCTAATCCATTGCCATCATAATTTGCAATATCTCCCGCGCCAGGTACTGCAGCACCACTAGCTCCTCCAGAACTAGTAGACCAATTTGCTGTGTTGTTCCAATTACTGAGAGATGTCGCAAGCCAGTATTTATTAACCGCTGTTATATTGAAACAGATTATATTAAAAAAAATTACAAAAAAAACTTTAAATACTAATCTGTCCATAAGATTTATTTCTATTATTTACCTTTTTTTTAAATAACTTCAAGGCTATATTCTCTAGCAACTAAGAATCGTGTACTTTCAGTATTTATTAAAATTAAGTTGATTAAAATGATTACATTTTAAAGTTTATTATTCGACAGGTAAATATTATTATTTGAAATATTATGCAGATTATTTGAACATGAAGACTATAGCTATTACACTATAAAACCATATAATATGTTAATAATTTGTACGAATAATTTTCTATTATGAGACGAAATAAAGATTGAAAAATAATCTTTCGTTCGTTCCGAAATATTATCAACTGCCACAAACTTTGCGGCAGTTGATAATCATAGTTCAGTTATAAGTACTTATTATATTGGCATCGGTAAAATTAATTTGACACCGCCTTTTTAAGTCAATTTGTAAGTAATAAACTAATTAGTAAGAATCATCTTCTTACTATCAATAAGATTTCCGTCCGCTATTAAAACATATTCGTAAAGACCAGCGGATAATTCATTAGCATTAATTGTAATTTGCGAATTGCCTCGCGTTGATACCGTATAAGATGCTACTTCAGTGCCACTCATATTAAACACTTTTACAACCGCATTTGCAATATTACTTGACACAAACAGGTGTATAGAAGTGTTTTGATTAAATGGATTAGGGTTATTCTGATTAATTGAGCAAGAAGATAAATTACTATTTAAACCTAACGAACTTGATTTAATTGCTGAAAGAATTAATTTCATGCTATCAATAGAACTCTTTAGTGAAGTTATCTCCGATTCCTGAATTTCCAGCTGTGTCTGCTGCTCATTCACTCCTCCAATAATTACCGGTATAAGGCCAATATAGTTAACCGCCAAAGAACTTACTGATTCTGAAATTATTTTTCCGCTTCTATCGCGATTTTCAGGAAAAATATTATTACCAACCAATTCCGGAAAAACTTTTTGTAACTCTTGCGCCAGTAAACCTATTTGTTTTCCTTCAGGTAAATTCATTTGAGGGTATACATTATTAAATTCGTAACTACATGGTTTTAGTTGCTTTAACTTACTTATAGCAGATGCAAGTGGAGTTATTTTTGTTTTCAAACGTGCATCTGATACTACATAGCTCCCATAGCATAAAACATTCCCTTCAAAGTAACCTGCATAACTAGAAGTGTTTCCAGAAGGAACTGTTACAGCACCAACAACACCATAAATTCCTAGATATTTACTATTTGTTGAAGCCTCAAATATTCCTCCATAATTATTATTATTATTTTGGGCAGCTCGGGCATAAATACCCACCTGTCCTCCATCCTGTATATAGATTCCGGTACCACCACTAGGGTAACTGTTTGTGCTGGGTTGAATTTCCAGCCCAAACATATTTGATGCGTTCGTAGCAATACTTACGCAATTTCCATAACTAGAGGGTAAGTTATTGCCAATTACAACAGGGCCACCTACAAAAAGATTACTTGCTAAGGATGAAGACCCTGCCACATTCAAGCTCCCTAAAGTTGCACCTCCAATAACACCTAAACTTCCAAGTACATTGGAATTTTGATTAACAGTAAAATTATTTTTAGCCACAATATTTCCTGAAGCCGAAAATATTAATCTTGCTGTATTGTTGGTTCCTATAATGAAATCGGTGTTATCGGATGTGCCAACATACTGCGGTGCAATACCAATAGACCCAAATTGCTGCCCGTAAGGATATGTTCCTGCATTTCCATAAAGATTCCATTGGGAGTATCCTTTTGCTGTGCTAAGGATTACAAATAGTAAAATTATCTTGTTTTTCATTTGCTTGAGATTTAGGTTTGTTATTACATTATTTAATATAAGATGATATTATGATGCAGAACGTTGTCTCATTAAAATAATATTTTTATTAGCTTAAAGTGTTATACTCGTTACATTTTCACTTCCTGAGCCAATAATAATATTTCTATAATTACGGATAATGTGTTGTTAAAGGTTTTTCTTTAAAGTTTAAAAACCTTACATTAATTATTACAGATTGAGCAAGCAATAAATTGCATACTAATACTAGCGAATAAAAAATAAATTGTTTGCAAAGTTTAGTTTTCATTACATTAAAATTTAAGTGTAATTAAATAAAGTCTTCTTCTTTTACTACTTTGTTTGCACTATAAGTTTTTGAGTATATGTTTGGTTGCCGCTAGTAATTCTTACACTATAAACTCCGGGAGATAATCCCTCAACATTCATCTTCATTTCTGCACTAGGTTGAAACTGCAAACCCATTACTTCTTGTGAAAGATTATTATACAGTTTTAGTGTACGTAATGTTAGATTAAAGCCCTTAACATCACTGGTAATGTTTACTTGATCTATTGCGGGGTTAGGGTAAAGAAACAATTTTTTTTGTTTTGGTCCATTGCTTTGAACCATTGTTCCTTGGTTTTTTACTCGATTATTTTGACCATCATTACTTATAAAAGCTGTTTGTGCTTGTAATGATGAGCAAATAATCGTTGCAATAGATAATATTAAAATGATGTTTAGTTTTTTCATTATAGTGTTATTTAATTATTATTTACAGTCCATATAAAATAGAATAAACTTAGCGCCCACTTGCAGTTCACTTGGTAGTAATGTATGCGTATATATTATCACTCCATTAGCGTCCTGCAACCATATTTTTGGAGGAGTACTCCAATTTATAGTATAAGTATTTGGGTCTGGGACTGAATTAATAATTACACTCATTTCTGCAGTTGTATTTTCCTCCATAAACTGGTCAAATACCGTAAGAATGTCCTGATTTCCACCCATTGCAATAATGGACGTAACAGGAGGCCCTGCAGATGAATTCCAATGAAACCAATCATCAAAACATGAACTCTTTGCTAACAGTCCAAAGTCAATCTGCCCCTCTAAATCCCAGAACATATATAATTGGGTACTACAAGTACTTCCAGCACAATTTTCAACCCCATCAGGGCCAGCAGGCGCATCTTTTACTATATTAAAAGGTTGTGTATCACTTATAACATCAGCACCCTGAGGAAATTGCACACTTGGATTATAATGTGCCTTCACACCAAATTCCAAAGTTTCGCCGATATGCAAATAATTTTGCGATAAAGTAAAAGAGTTATTAGTTCCTGTAGGGGCATTAACAATGTTTCCAACAATTGTAGCTTGCTGCCCATTGGTAACGTTTAATACACTAACAAAATAAGCATCAGCTGGGCCATAATTTACATCACAATCATCCCATGTTAAGGTAATATCATGAGGGGTAGAGAATTCAACGTCATTATCAGGCTTTAAATTACACGGTGCAGTATGTGGTGGTGGTGGGCAAGACCCTATCTCAAAATTACTGGTACTGGAAGCTGTTACAACCTGATTAGCAGCATCAGTGTAAGTTGCGTTAATCGTCCAAGTCCAATTACCAACACCCAACGATGCAACATTTTCTTGATAAGTTCCGGTTGTAGTGCCGTTAAACTCATCAAGATTTGCTTGTGGTACTTGATATGGTTGAGAAGGTCCACCATTAAGCCCATAAACTATCGTACAAGTAAAAGGATTGGGATTACTGATAGTAGCAGGAGCAGCATTCATAGTCCAGTTAAAAGTTATTTTACTATCTTGGATACATGCAGATGCGACGTCTTGTGTTATACCTAATGTTGGGGCGGCAGTAGTAAAGGTCTGGTATGGGGATGTATAAATGAGTCCATTTGCCCCATGCGAAATGATTTCTATATAATAAGTGATGCCCGGATCCAAAACGAGTGTCTTCCCATTTGTACCATTATATAGCCCAAAGAAATCGGTTACCAACTGGTCTGGAAAATATAGCACCTGAAAAAAGTTACTAAGAATTCCATATGTCGTAAAAGGAGGAATGGAATAATTATTACCAGTAGCAACATTACCAACACTACTATTTGTGCCTGGTAAAATTAACCCATACGTAGGATTGGCAACTACAGAAGTGCCTATACGTAACTCATATCCCTCAGGAGCATAATCACAGCGCATAGAAATTGAAGAAATGACATTTGGATTATTTTCATTATTAGTCGTAGGAGGATTTGATAACTTAAAATGCACCGGTGATGGCATAAAATCATAATCTTGAGTAGTAAGATAACCGTCAACTTCTACATTTGAAGCGGTTATTAATTTTGGAGTTACACCCCAGGTATATCCATTTGGATAATCATGTGTTAATGATTGAAACAATACAGGATTAATAGCAGGGTCAATAGTGTAAGATTGATGCGTTGTAACTGTATTTTCTAAAACTGTTGTTGAAAAAATAACACTGGCAGCATCCGCATTTGGACAACCTTTAGATCCTATCCAAAAAGAATATTCTGTAGCTCCCGGCGCATCTGTCCATGAAAAAACAAGAGGCTGATTATTATTATTAAACGGAATTAAAGTATCTGGAGTAATAAGACTATCAACTCCATAATCCATCGTAAATGAAATAGCATCGCTTGTTTTTCCATTAATGGCTGTAGATGCATCATTTGTAAGAAGAGGAGCCAGTGGGGTAACAGTCCAATAATAGGTGTTATTTTTATCTGTTTGCTGCATAGGATAAGGCACTCCTTTGTATGTGCCTATTATGTTGTTATCATCTATCGTAACATCGGTTATTTCTTTATCTCGCGCAATTTTTAATTCATACCCGGCTGCATTAGGCGTATTTTTCCAGGTACACGGTACTTCATATTTATCCTGAAAGTTTGTACCAAAGCCAGAAATTGCCTCTCCATCAATGGGCACAATGCCATTAGTTGTTGGTATAATTGTTTTAAAACTCTCGGCTTCTGAATTTAAACCTACATTTTCTGATATACCATTTTCTAATATAGCATAAGGATATGTTTCACCATTATTTTGTCCATTATCCTGAAATACTGAACTAGGCCCCTCTGCATATACTAACCAACTATAATTACTATCAGGCTGCAAATTTATATTTGTTTGCGAAGAATGAGCTTGATTTGAAACAAAAGTTCCTTCATTTTCTGTGCTACTGTTTGTAGTAGGAAGAAATACTTGGTCAATAAACGGATCGCTTGTAACTTGGTCTTTCATTCCTAATTGTACATGGTACTTAATTTTTACAGTAGCAGGGTCTGATACTTGAACAGGTTGCCATTGCATATCGCCTCCCCAAGGATAATAAGCTGTTATATCTGCCTTTTGGGCTGCTTCAGATGGTCCGGCTACTAAAACAGGAGTTCTATCTTTAGTAGAAAATTTCATTGTAGAAGACCATTTTTGCAACGAAGTCTGAAGCTGGGTAACGAAAGTGCATGGGATAACGGTCATATTCTTATTAAACCAAGTTGTTTTTACGTGCCAATAATAGTTTGTACTGGGTTTTAGTGCCGCAGCTACTGAAATAGCCTGTACACTTGTATTGTTATCAATTGCAACAACAGTAGAAGTTAATGTTCCATTAAAACTATTTACAGTATAAACTTCATCACCGGTAAATGAAGGATCTGAAGATATCTCCATCTGCCAACCAGATTCGAAGTCTGGATATACAATTTGCCTGGCTATAGTTACGGCCCATGGGTTTACATCAGCATCCATATCTGGAGATGAATATATAGTACCGGGAGATGGACATAAACCAACTGCCCAACAAGCCGTTAAAATATTTTGCGTTACCGACTCCGATTGGCCCAACGTAGTTGCTGCATTTGTTAAGGCAGTAGGCATATCTGTATAAGAAGGAGCAGATGGTAGGCTAACCATTGCCTGAAAAAATATTTTCTCTATCATAGCATGATCCATTGCAGTTACTGTATAATAGCCTAAACCTGTTTGATCATCTTGATAACCTGTTCCTCCATTCTCTAAAAGATAAAAACAAAAATCGAGTACTGATGAGTTTACATCAGCATTTGGGCTGGAACTAATATCATAATGTTGACCTCCATAACAATCTGGTTTAATAAAAGGATCGTTTTTAGGCGCGCCCATATTATAGTCAGTAAGCCAAGCGTCTGCACCAAACTTCCATGTGGAAACACCTAATGCATAGTTTTCAGAAGCTCTACCAAAAATATGGCCAAAAGATTCTCTGATAGAAGAGCCGTCTCCGCCTACATTTGGATTGAGATTATCAAAAATGGCATTAGTCAGCTTTGATCCTACAATATCTAAACTAACTTGTGGCGAATTTAGAGGACCACCTGCGTAATTATAATGTATAGCTTTTACGGTAGAAGGATTGTTTCCTGACTGATCTAAATAAGAATTTATTGGTAAAGTACCGGCTTCATCGATGCCATCCCAGCCCAATGTGTTTTTACAATAATCCAAAAATGTTTGTGTACCATATTGTATGCTAACACAGGCCGCTGAAATAGCACCGTAATTCGGCTCATTTTGTGCAGTATAAATTCCATCCACAGGAGCGAAATCAGCCACGGGTGCTTGAGATCCCCAATAATAGGTGTTCATTTGAGGATACGGACTATCAGAATTAACAAGCGTTTGTAATGAATTTTGCAATACGCCACCTAGATTATCACTCGCTTTTGTTTCAACTGCTATAAAATTAACGAGCCCATTATAATAACTTTCGCCTTGGGTAGCAATATTTTTTTGGAAAGTTCCATAAAGATTTACTGCTATTAAAGCGTTCATAGCACTATTATATACCGGAGTGTTAACTGCATAACCTTCTTTTACAGTCTCCTGTAAAACGGCATTTTGAAAATCATCGAATGTAGAATTTGCAGAAAGCGTATTGGAAAGGATATTAAAAAGAATGGTGTTAGCAAGACCACTTCCAATACCATTAACTAAATAACTAGTACCAACATCATTAGTTAAAGTGGCTCCATTATTTTCATTACCATTAACAAGTAAATAATAGAAGCGATCTAAAACACCTGCCAGTGCCGCAGGATTAGCCGGACTAATTGCAACTGCGGTATTCCATGTGTCACTTTGGTAACAATCAGGAAATAGTTTTAATTTAGGATATTCTAAGCTTTTTACATTATTACTTCCTATCCCACCTGGCTGTTGAGGACTATACATATCGTCCCCTATAGTCCATAAAGCAGGTTGTGCTGGACTCATTTTTGCTCGAACAGAATTATAAACAGATACTCCAAATATATCTCCGTAAAATTCTCGTATGGCTGCCGGTTCATTACCATTAGTATTTCCTATCGCAGCATCCCATATACCTTGGGTATATATTTTAGATACTAAATCTAAACTAACTTGTGGTTTGTTGCCATTTGTTGGATCAGCATAGTTATAATACAACTCTCCTGTAAGAGGCTGTGGCTGTGTCGGGAAATTATTAACTAGCCCTATGTTAGCAGTAACAGGTAAGGTACCTGCACCATCTAAACCAATCCAATTAAAAGGAGTTTGTGCGAAATAATTTATGGCTTGTCCTATGCCCCATTGCACACTTACAGCTATTTTTGAACTGTCAAGAGTATTTGTTATACCAAAGATTCCATCTGCAATTGCATAATCCTTAAAAGGCATAATTGTAGCAGTAGGGACAGAAGGAATATATTCTGTTGCAAAAGTAACCGGATATTTATCGGTTGGGGTATTCTGATCATCCTGCTGGCTCGGATTATGTAATAAGGAATATTCTTTAGGGCTGTTAAGATCTGACAGAATATTGGTTTCTGTTGCAGGAACACTTACAGCTCCATTATAATAGCTCAATACACTATAGTTTTTTCCTAGTATTGTACTTGAGAGCACCTCCGGACCGTAACTTATGTTATGCGGATTAAAAGCTCCATCAGGGTGAACATTTACTGCCAGCCATGCTGCCAAAATTGTTTCGTATGCCGGAGTTTCTGCCGGAAAACCTAATGCCTTTGCTGCCTTTAAGGTAGCGTTTGCCATATCTTTAAAAGTAAAACTATTGCCATTATTGTCTCCAGCCCAAGGAAGATAATTTTGATAATTAACAATTACTTCAAATAAAATCTGTGATGCAACCTTATCTCCTATGCCGGTAATAGTATAACTGTACCCAAAATCATTTGTTTCTTGGTTATTGTTACTGCTACTGCTGCCATTTGATAGTAAATAATACCAGCGGTTCATTACACCCGAGTTGACATAAGCATTTTGGTTAGCAGCATCATAATTATTCCCTCCATAACAATCTGCCTGAGCTTTAGCGGGACTAGTTTTTGGGTATCGCATATCTCTTAGGTAACCTCCATTGCCTGCCAGTGAGAATATTTCTTCACCTATTTTCCAGGTGGCAGGATTCTTGGAAATGTAATAATCGTATTTATTCTTAGCATTTCTTCCAAAAATATCTCCACATGATGAACGTATAGCCAATGCTTCGCCAGTAACAGGGATAACAAAATTATAATCAAAAATCCGCTCGGCTAATTGTTTTCCAACCAAATCCGTACTTACCTGTGGCATATTATCAGAGGTTTGCGAGGTAACGCTAAGACTGTAAGTTGCTGGGTCACCGAAATGGAAGTAAAAATCTCCCTCATTCAGTAGTGTAGGAGAATTGTTTCCAACAATACAATTAATGGGAATAGTACCTGCCTTGTCTACACTGTTCCATGCATGATTCATGGCAAAATAATCAATAGCAAACTGCATAGCAGCATGAGTTTGTACAAGTGTTTGTGAATTTACTGCACTATTATCTCCGGTAAACATCTCATCAAAGGGATAACAATCCATTCCGCACGAAATTTGATCATCAAACTTGGTAGAAATAGCAGGTAGATTTAGGGAAGGTGTAGCCAGTGCTTGTAAAGCTATTACAGGCTCCGGTTGGTTTTGATTATTTGCACAACCTGTTGCACTTAAAGCAGGAAGCGTTAGAAGCACACCTCTTGTTGCATAAGCAAGCCTTGAACCTGCTTGACCTGCTTGTATAGCCTCATCTATAACTATTGCTTCATTTGCTGCTGCTGCTGCATCCACGCCTTCTGCAATGAGTGCTATGCGATATTGAGTTTGTAGAGCAATTCTAAATCCGGTACTTGCAACTGCTTGCTCGCTAAGTGCCTCTGTGGCTCCAGCCACAGCACTCGCAACTGTAACACCGGAAACCTCCGCATTTATAGCCGTTGCCATTAACGGCACTGTAACTTCCGCATCTGCTCCACCTGTGACAGCTGTGGCTACCACTAAAGCACCTACTGTGGCTAGAAATAAACTAGGTGCTGTAATATAAATCTTTTCAGGATCTTCATTTTTTTGTTGGCATTCCAAATTATAGCCTTTTAACTTATCATAAACCCCTACCGCGCACCATGCCTGTCTTACACTTTCATACCCGGTGCTACCTATTGGAGAACCAAATTTTGATTCCATTAAACTTAAGCTGGCGTTACGCATATCTAAAAAATTTGGAGCAGAGGGAGGGGTACTATTTTTAGAGGGAAGAGAACTATTGCCTGTAAGCATGTTATAAAACAGGGCATCTGCTTGCGAAACATAAGTTAGTGGCTGTGCTTGCGAAACACCAATCCCTACAGTAACCAGCGGAGTTATGTTATACGTAATATTTCCATTAATGGTATTAAGTGGATCGATAGCTGGGGTAATAATCACCGGCCCTCCATTTTTTAAAAGATAATAACAATAATCTATAACCGTTGCATCTTTTGAAGGCGCAGTAGGATCCGAAGCATTGTAATTCCAATTATAGTCCTGATAATAGCCTGGTAAACCCGAAAAATAGGGAGTCGAAATATCTTTATCGGGTGGTGCAAGAGGATTGCCGGATTTTTTTTGATTAACATCTTCTCCTATTGTCCATACGGGTGGAAGAGTAGGAGTTAGAGACCCGCGATAAAAGTTTTTGGATGCAAGCCCGAAAATATCACCAAAAGCCTCTGCAATGGCAATAGATTCTAAGTTACTAGCCGGTGGTTGACCCACTTGATTATCATAAATACGCTGGGCAATGTTTTTAGCTACATAATCTATACTAGTTTTTGGGAATACTAAATTCGGCGGGGTTAATGAGTTACCCAATGGATAAAAAATTTGGCTGATATCAGCGGCTGGGCTTGTTGGCAAAACACCTTGAGCGCCCACATAATTTTGTATTGTATAAGTCCCTGCCTTGTCTAATCCTAACCAATCCCAGGTGTTTGCAAAATAAGTAAGTGCCATTTGGGTTGCAAAGTGAACCTGCACCGCACTGTAAGAAGTATCTAGCTCCTGATTATTAGCAGGATAATTTTTTAAATAGGAGGTGCTGAAAATATTAAATTGAGGAAAATACGTTTTTAGTGTATCAGGTGAGTTAGCATCAAAATTACCACCAGCAGTTAATGAATACGACCTAGTAATAAATGGTGCATGGAGTTGAGTTGTACCGCCATCTAAACTACCTGTTGAATTTAATTGATATTCAAAGGGGCTTTTATCATCTTTTGCTATTTGTGTTTGAAGTACTTCAAGTCCATTTACTGTACCATTGTAGAAACTTTGAAGATTATTTTGTGTTACCATTTTAGGATTATATTCCCCAAACGAACTATCTACCCCTACTGCATGCCAAGCAGCTGATACCGTTTTATATATTGGAAGCATATTACCATTTGCGTCATAATCGCCATACAAACTCTTGGTAATTTGCAGGGTAGCAATCCTAAAGTCAGAAAAACTTAACCCGTCAAGTAATTTTTTCGTCATTGTCTGAAATACAATATTATTAGCTATTGCTGCTCCGGTTTCATAATCGGTAGGATTAACATTATTTATTGGCGAAACAGTATAAGTCCATCCAACACCATTAACTTTTTCAGGACCACTACCTCTTGAAGGATAGGTTGCAGAGCCATAAATAAGCAGCCAGTACCAATGGTTCAATATCTCTCCATTTGAATACTGATCGTAAGAAGGATTGCCTGTTGCATTATAATTAGGTTTCTCCATATATGTATCAGGATGAGGTGCATTAGGAGCCCACCAACTTTTTACCGAAGTAGGATTAGCCCCATTACGCTTAGGCGTAATAGATTGAAGAAAACCTATTCCCCAATTAGTACTACTGATAGAAGAATCAGAATAGGGGTTTCCACCACTTGCTTTTTTTACCCAATTAGAAATACTCATTCCCATAATATCAGCTAAAGGTTCAAATACATCGCCGTTAGGAGTATAATTTACAAACTCTAACTGTATACCATGAGCATATTCATGCCCTATCATATCTACACTTATTGAAGGAAGAGGAGTGGGCGTATTACCAGCTAAATAAAATACTGAGCCATCAGACGCATTACCAGTATTTAAACTAATAGAAATTACACTATTCCAATAATGAGTTGCACCACCTACATAGTTTAATTCACAATTTAGCTGCTTCGTTCCCATCTTGTCAAAACCAAGCCAACCGTATTTAGTAAAAAAGAAATAATTAATTTGTTGCATTCCCCATAATGCACTTCCTGCCATTATTCCAGGGAAAGGATTACCAGAAGGAGGGGTTGGTAATGGAGTTCCTGTAAAATTACTATTAGCTCCTAGACTAGTATAATTACCATTATAATAAATAGCATTATCCACCGTTCCTGTAGTATTACATCCCTGCGTTGAAAGATCAGCGAAATACCAAGTATTAAAGTCGCTAGGATTCGTTCGTCCATGTATGTTAATAAATAAATCATTTGGGGTTATAGAAGGTTTTGAGTTGTTTAATTGCCCTAAATAGCCATATTGACCTAATAAATAGCCATAATTAAGATTTCCAAATCCACAAGCTTGATATTTAATTATAGGCGTGTTCTGTGTTCCATTATAAAGTGTATTAACCGGACGGGTATAAGGCACAGGATTCGGCATATCAGCTAGTGTAACATTTCGCATATTAATAAGCGTGCCTGTATTTGCATCAATTAGTACCATGTAATTAGCAAATGGTATATTTACAGGGATATCAAACTTCCATGCAAGAGTATATACCGAACCTTGCAACGCAGCATCGATTGGTACAATCATTAATTTCCCCTCAGGCATGGGGTAATTAGGGTTCTGCAACCAAGGGTATGCCGGCTGCCCGCCAATACTGCTTAGTGCAGTTTGTAAAGCCGAGTTTGCATCAACCGCCGGGTTTACATTTAAATTGAGCTTACTGCCTAATCTTCCTAAACCATATAATACATTAGAACTATTGCTCTCTAATACATATTGCCCATTAAATACAGGTACGTTTTTATAATACTGCTGATAACGTGTATGTGTGTGTCCTTCTTCATCAGTAAATTGATGAAACTGCTGCATGGAGTAATCGTTGGTTAAATGTAATCCTGCAGCGTAATCATTAAAAAAACTGCCCTGACTTACACTTACATTATTTTTTACATCAAACGAGTAAAAATTATCTCGTTGGCTAAAGTTTAAATTTTTCTTAGTAATTGTAGTATCGTTGCTTGCCGATACGCCAACTGGCAATGGATTTACTTTTATAGTTACATTATCAGTGCCCACACAACCAGCACTATCAGTAGCCGTTACAAAATATTTGGTAGTTGTGGTTGGCCCAACAAAAACATTAGATCTATTACCGGTTCCATTCATGCCTCCTATGTTTGCTGTCCATGTATAGGATGTAGCTTGTGGAGCGTAAGCATATAATTCAACGGTTTCGCCGGTTGTAATTTTTAATTCTGTAGCACCTGCATCAACTGTAAAAGGGTGGTTTATAGTTACGGTAGTTTGGGCGGTAGCGGTACAGTTGTTTTTATCGGTTACATATAAAGTATAAGTAGTTGTGTTTATAAAAGAAACCACAGGATTGGAGTTGGTTGAATCGCTTAATCCTGCAGAAGGTTGCCATAAATAGTTATACGGAGCTGTACCTCCGCTAGCCGAAAGTCTTCCTCCTATTTGTGTGTTGTTCGTTTCACATATTGTTTGGTTAACTCCGGCATTAGCTGTAGGATTAGGATTTACAGTAATGTTTACTTGAGCTGTACCTGTGCAACCATTGGCATCTGTACCAATTACAGTATAAGTACCGCTTGTTTGTGTTGAAGTTGTAGGATTTGAAATATTAGAGTTGTTTAATCCAACAGTTGGTGTCCACACATAACTTAAACCGCCAGTCGCGTTTAACGTAGTACTGTTACCTTCACATATAGAAACATTGCTACCTGCTCGTATGCTCGGTATCTGATTTACGATTACAGTTGCTTGAGCTTTACCTGTACAACCATTAGCATCTGTACCCGTTACGGTATAAGTAATCGTACTTATCGGTGTTGCTATTACATTTGACCCCGTTGTGGCACTTAAGTTTGTATTAGGTGTCCAAGTATAACTAGATGCTCCGTTGGCACGAAGAGATGTAGAACCACCTGAGCACATGGTAGGATTTATTGGAGATACAGTTATTGTAGGTATATCTACCGTTACTGTAGTTTGAGCTGTACCTATACAACCATTTTTATCAACTAACGTTACTGTATAAATAGTCGTTCTTCCGGGGTTTGCTGTTATTATAGGATTGCTTGTGCTACTTAAGTTTGTATTAGGAGTCCAGCTATAACTAGCCGCCCCACTCGTTGCACTTAAGGTTGTAGAACCGCCTGAACATATCGTAGGATTGGATGAAGTTATATTTACGGTAGGAACATCTACTGTAATAGTTGTTTGGGCTGTATTCGTACAACCCTTTGCATCAGTTCCTGTTACAGTATAAATAGTAGTGCTTGTAGGATTAGCAACCGGATTTACAATATTTGAATTGCTTAAACCTGTGGTTGGTAACCATTTATAGGAAACACCTCCACCTGCATTTAATGTGGTGGAACCTCCGGCACATATGGTTGTTGACGCTACTGATGTTATAGCCGGGATGTCTAATGTTATAGTTGCCTGCGCTGTATTCGTACAGCCATTTACATCAGTTCCTGTTACGGTATAAGTAATTGTACTGCTTGGGTTAGCTGTTACCACTGAACCTGTTACTGAACTCAGATTTGTATTTGGGGTCCAAGTATACGTTAAGCCACCACCTCCATTTAAATAAGTTGCATTGCCCAAACATATCGTTGGACTTGTTACCGTAGCTGTGATACTTGGTTTATCTATCGTTACAGTTGCTTGAGCTGTATTTTTGCAACCATTAGCATCTGTACCTGTTACTGTATAAATCATTGTAAGGCTTGGGTTCGCTGTTACACTAGAGCCTGTTGTTGCACTCAGATTTGTATTAGGGGTCCAAGAATAAGTTGACCCACCTCCGGCACTAAGAGCTGTAGAGTTACCCAAACATATAGTTGGATTGGTTGCCGATGCAGTTATTGTCGGTATATCTAATGTTACTGTGGTTTGAGCTTTTCCTGTACATCCGTTTTTATCTACTAATGTTACTGTATAAACAGTAGTGCTTCCAGGGTTTGCAGTTATAATAGGGTTCGTTGTGCTACTCAGGTTTGTATTGGGAGTCCAGCTATAACTGGATGCTCCGCTTGTTGCGGTTAAAGTAGTTGTACCACCTGAGCATATGGTAGGATTTGATGAAGTTATATTTACAGTAGGAACATCTACTGTAATAGTAGTTTGAGCTGTGTTCGAACAACCTTTAGCATCCGTTCCTGTTACCGTATAAATTGTAGTGCTTGTTGGACTGGCAACCGGGTTTGCAATATTGGTAACGCTTAAACCAGTACTTGGTAACCATTTATAGGAAGTACCACCACCTGCATTTAAGATTGTGTTGCCTCCTGCACATATGGTTGTTGATGCTACTGTAGTTATAGCCGGGATGTCTAATGTTATAGTTGCCTGCGCTGTATTCGTACAGCCATTTACATCAGTTCCTGTTACGGTATAAGTAATTGTACTGCTTGGGTTAGCTGTTACCACTGAACCTGTTACTGAACTCAGATTTGTATTTGGGGTCCAAGTATACGTTAAGCCACCACCTCCATTTAAATAAGTTGCATTGCCCAAACATATCGTTGGACTTGTTACCGTAGCTGTGATACTTGGTTTATCTATCGTTACAGTTGCTTGAGCTGTATTTTTGCAACCATTAGCATCTGTACCTGTTACTGTATAAATCATTGTAAGGCTTGGGTTCGCTGTTACACTAGAGCCTGTTGTTGCACTCAGATTTGTATTAGGGGTCCAAGAATAAGTTGACCCACCTCCGGCACTAAGAGCTGTAGAGTTACCCAAACATATAGTTGGATTGGTTGCCGATGCAGTTATTGTCGGTATATCTAATGTTACTGTGGTTTGAGCTTTTCCTGTACATCCGTTTTTATCTACTAATGTTACTGTATAAACAGTAGTGCTTCCAGGGTTTGCAGTTATAATAGGGTTCGTTGTGCTACTCAGGTTTGTATTGGGAGTCCAGCTATAACTGGATGCTCCGCTTGTTGCGGTTAAAGTAGTTGTACCACCTGAGCATATGGTAGGATTTGATGAAGTTATATTTACAGTAGGAACATCTACTGTAATAGTAGTTTGAGCTGTGTTCGAACAACCTTTAGCATCCGTTCCTGTTACCGTATAAATTGTAGTGCTTGTTGGACTGGCAACCGGGTTTGCAATATTGGTAACGCTTAAACCAGTACTTGGTAACCATTTATAGGAAGTACCACC
>JABDCR010000037.1:18771-25257 GCA_013288015.1 Bacteroidota bacterium
GTATAAATTGTAGTGCTTGTTGGACTGGCAACCGGGTTTGCAATATTGGTAACGCTTAAACCAGTACTTGGTAACCATTTATAGGAAGTACCACCTCCTGCATTTAAGGTTGTGTTGCCTCCGGCACATATGGTTGTTGACGCTACTGATGTTATAGCCGGGATGTCTAGCGTTATGGTTGCCTGTGCTGTATTGATACATCCATTTACATCTGTTCCTGTTACGGTGTAAATAATTGTGCTCGTTGGATTCGCTGTTACAACAGATCCTGTTGTTGCACTCAGGTTTGTATTGGGAGTCCAGGTATACGTTAACCCGCCACCACCATTTAAATAAGTTGCATTGCCCAAACATATCGTTGGACTTGTTACCGTAGCTGTGATAGATGGGAGTTGGTTTACAGTTACAACAACTAATTGTGGAGCGCTTTGAACACCTGCTGCACTTGTCCCTACTACAGTATAAGTTGTAGTACTTGGTGGATTTGCTATTATACTTGAACCTGTCTGATTTGCTCTCCAGTAAACACTACTCCACGTATAAGTAGAGGCCCCACTAGCACTAAGCGTGGTAGATTGACCAACGCATATCTTTGTGGGAGATGCGGTTGCCGGTATAGTATAACTTGTTAATGACACAGCCTTTGATGCCTCAGCGATTGACTTAACTATTTTTGCTTTGATTTTAGCCTTTACAAATGCATTACTAACGTAGGGGTAAAATGCAAAAGTGATTGCGAAAATTATCGAAGTAAGTAGGTTTTTTTTCATGGCATTGTTGTTTTAAAGAGGAATTTTTAATGACGTATTAATTAAACTTTTTTAAGAACTAGAATCTTTATTTATCTCTTAACATATATTAAAATTAAGTCGATTAAAATGACTATTTTTTTAAGTTTATTATTCGCCGGATAAATATTATTATTTGAAAGACTAAGGATGTTATTTGTATATAGAGACTATATCGGGTACGCAATAAACTCTACAGCATATTGATGATTTTTGTGATATATAAAATAAAAACATAATTAGGTAATTCCGTCTTTTTGTTGCCTCAACCCTAGAAAATTTATAGTTTTTTTTCATATTTTTATAACTCCAAAACACAATTAGTATATAAGCAATAATATTCTAAATATTTTTTCATTACTCCATTAATTGTGTTTTTGCATTTTTAGTTTATTATGCTTTAGTGATTTGAATCTCTTGGTAAGGAATAAAAACAAGGCAATACTAAATGAGAATAAGTGCTTCTTATTAACAATGATTAGTTTTGAAACAAAGTTTGTGACTGCATTAAAATATACTTGTGCTTCTATTTATTTAAAAGCATATGTACTATCTGAGGTAGAAAAATAGTTATAAAAATCGCTTTTAAACAAGTGGGATTTAGTTATTCCAAATTAATCTTATTGTCGCCATTAAAACTTGCATTTATAACAGGAAGTAAATGTCTGACTAAGCTTACTTAAGTAATAAACGAATGCTGATGCGTTTGCACAAATAGCAGTTATTAAAAGGGTAATTACTTTTTCGTGGCTTCATTTTTATAAATAGATTAATAAACTAACTTAGATTACTATTAAAATTATGTTGATTAAAATCATTGTTTTTTAAGTTTATAATCTGAAGGATAAGGAATATTATTACATATGAAGACATGCTTTTACTTGAGGTTGTTTTTTTTGAAACATGTTATTATTAGACTAAGTATCGAAATAGAAAAACCCGCTAACATTCCCAACCACAAAATACAACTCTTAACACCTCTTTGTTCATTGTAAGGATATATTTCTGATAGTATCACATTAGTTAAAACACAAAGTACAACAATTAAAACTAGAGTTATGAAGATATTCTTTTTCATGTGTGTATGATTTTAATATAAGCTTAGCTAAAGATTATTTGGTTGCACATAAATTACATACATGTAATCTGTAACTACTTCTTGTTCCCGCATTTTAGTTTTTAATTGCTTTTTGCATGTATTGTTTACCATCTATTTGTAGATTGACGAAATAAATTCCGCTTGGCTGAGAAGATAAATCAATCGTTGAACTATAAGTTTGTTGATTTGTATATTGATATACTTTCTCTCCAAGTGTATTGTAAATTTCTATTTGCGAATTGGCTAATAAGAGATTGTTGTTAACTTCTAACTGAAATATCCCGTTATTTGGGTTTGGGTAAACTGTTATTTTATTGTTGTCGTTATTGTTCTGCTCTATCCCTGTGGTGCAAGTTGATACTGTTTGTGTAAGAGTAAACAAATTAGTACAACCATTAACATCTGTCCCTGTAACGGTATAAGTTGAAGTTATGGTTGGAGTTATGGCAATACTTATACCCGTTTGTGCCGTACTCCAAGTATAAGTACTTGCACCGTTTGCTGTTAAAGTGGCTGTACTACCTGCGCATAAAGTAACTGTGTTGCTTGATACCGTTACAGCCGGTAGAATTAAATTTATTAATAATACAGATACATTGTTTGAATTAAGATTGGCTGTTGCCAAATCAATTTTTCCGTCCCCGTTAAAATCAGAGCTTATCACTGAAACAGGTGTTCCTACCGAAAAGTTTGTAGCAGCACCAAAACTGCCTGTGCCAATACCCAATAATATCGATATATTGTTTGAACCATTATTAGCCGCAGCCAAATCAATTTTGCCATCTCCGTTAAAATCAGCACTTGTTACTGAATAAGCGTTGCTACCTATCGCAAAGTTTGTGGCAGCACCAAAACTACCTGTTCCTGCGCCCAATAATACCGATATATTGTTTGAAGTCTGATTAATTATCGCCAAATCAATTTTGCCGTCTCCGTTAAAATCGGCGCTTGTTACTGAAATAGGACTAGGGCCTGTTGCAAAGTTTGTAGCAGTACCAAAACTGCCGGTACCTGTGCCCAATAATATCGATATATTGTTTGAACCATAATTAGCTGTTACCAAATCAAGTTTGCCATCCTCGTTAAAATCAGCGCTTATTAGTGGATAAGGATTAGTACCTGCCGCAAAGTTTGTGGCAGTGCCAAAACTGCCTGCACCTGTGCCCAATAATACCGATACATTGTTTGAACCATAATTAGCTATTGCCAAATCCATTTTACCATCTCCGTTAAAATCAGCGTTCGTTACTGAAAAAGGGTTAGAGCCTGCCGAAAAGTTTGTAGCAGCACCAAAACTACCTGTGCCTGTACCCAATAATACCGACACATTGTTTGAATTACGGTTAGCCGTTGCCAAATCTATTTTACCATCTCCGTTAAAATCAGCACTTGTTACTGAAACAGGACTAGTGCCTGCTGCAAAGTTTGTGGCAGCACCAAAACTGCCTGTGCCTGTGCCCAATAATACCGATACATTGTTTGAAGTCTGATTAGCTATCGCCAAATCAGGTTTGCCATCTCCGTTAAAATCAACGCTTGTTATGGAATAAGGATTAGTCCCTGCTGTAAAGTTTGTCGCTGCGCCAAAAGTGCCTGTGCACATAGCAGTACAATTTAATAATGCCGATATATTGCCGGAACCCTGATTAGCTGTTACCAAATCAGGTTTGCCGTCCCCGTTAAAATCAGCACTTATTACTGTATTAGGGCTAGAACCTGCCGCGAAGTTTGTGGCAGTGCCAAAACTGCCTGCGCCTGTGCCCAATAATACCGATACATTGTTTGAACCATAATTAGCTATTACCAAATCTATTTTACCGTCCCCGTTAAAATCAGCGTTCATTACTGAAAAAGGGCTAGAACCTGCCGCAAAGTTTGTGGTAGCACCAAAACTACCTGTGCCTGTACCCAATAATATCGATACATCGCTGGACCCATAATTAGCTGTTGCTAAATCAAATTTCCCGTCCCCGTTAAAATCAGCACTTGTTACTGAATAAGGACTTGTGCCTACTCCTGCCGTAAAGTTTGTGGCAGCGCCAAAACTACCGGTGCCGGTGCCCAATAATACTGATACATTGTCTGAACTATAATTAGCTGTTACCAAATCAATTTTACCGTCCCCGTTAAAATCAGCACTTGTTACTGAACTAGGAGTAACGCCTGCGGCAAAGTTTGTGGCAGCGCCAAAACTGCCTGTGCCTGTGCCCAATAATACCGATACATTGTTTGAACCATAATTAGCTATTGCCAAATCCATTTTACCGTCCCCGTTAAAATCAGCGCTTGTCACTGAATAAGCATTACTACCTGCGGCAAAGTTTGTGGCAGCGCCAAAACTGCCTGTGCCTGTGCCCAATAATACCGATACATTGTTTGAATTACGATTAGCTGATACCAAATCCATTTTACCGTCCCCGTTAAAATCAGCGCTTGTTAATGAATAAGGATGAGTACCTGTTATAAAGTTTGTGGCAGCGCCAAAACTGCCTGCGCCGGTACCTAATAATACTGTTACACCGTTTATAGAAAGATTATTTGTTGCCAAATCAAGTATGCCGTCCCCATTAAAATCAGCGCTTGTTACTGAATTAGGATTAGTACCTATTACAAAGTTTGTGGCAGCATTAAAACATATTTGTGCATTTGTATTAAAACAAACTACAGCCGCTAAAAGCGTAATTGCTTTTTTGATAATTTTATTTTTCGTAATTGTTTTCATTGCTGTTTAATTTAAGGTTAAGCACAATTTGAGGCTAAGAGCATTTCCACTAGAATTATTTTTTAGAAGGATAATTCTATAAACAATAAAATATACTGTAGCGAATAAAAACAGCTGTGTATTGTTTATACACGACTGCTTTTTTTTTACTTAGTAATAATCATTTTTTTATTTACAAGGGATTGGGAGTTTATAATACTTATATTATAAATACCTTCGTTTAAATTACTTGCATCAATAGTAGCTGTGCCACTTATGGTTTGACTTAAAACTACTTTACCATTTATATCAAACACTTGTAACGTTTGTATATCTGTTGTGTTTGTTTCGATAACAAAATTACCGTTGCTAGGATTAGGGTAAATAGATAGTGCTTGCTCAGTATTTAAATTAGCAATACTAGTTAGGCGATCAGAACTAATACTTTGAGTTTGTTTATCACTAGAATTATCAATACGCCCTGTTAACCCTGAACAACTAATGCCCTCTAATACCGATACATTACTTGAACCATTATTAGCCGTTGCTAAATCAACTATACCATCTTTATTAAAATCTGCACTTGTAATTGAATAAGGATTGGCACCTACTGTATGATTTGTTGCAGCCCCAAAAAGACCTGTAGGTAAACCAGAACCAGAATTTAATAATACAGATACAGTAGTTGAACCTGCATTAGCTGTTGCCAAATCAGCATAACCATCTCCATTAATGTCTGCGCTTATAACTGAATAAGGATTATTACCTACCATTTGATTTGTTGCAGCGCCAAAACTACCTGTACCTGTGCCTAATAATACAGATAGATTGTTTGAACTATAATTAGCTGTTGCTAAATCGATATTACCATCCCTATTAAAATCTCCACTTATAATTGATACAGGAGTGGAACCAACCGCATGATTTGTTGCAGTACCGAAACTACCGGTGCCAGTACCTAAAATTACCGTTACAGAATTAGAAGTTTCATTAGTTATTGCTAAATCAGCTTTCCCATCTTTATTAAAATCTGCACTTGTAACGGAAGAAGGACCTGTGCCTGCCCCAAAGTTTGTAGCAGATGAAAAGAGGCCCAAACCATTACCTATACCTAATAATATTGATATAGTATTTGAACTATAGTTAGCCACCGCCAAATCGGCTATGCCATCTCTATTAAAATCTGCACTTGCAACTGACTTAGGATGACTACCTACACTTGGACTTGACGTAGCAATAAAGCTGCCCGAACCATTGCCTAATAATACAGAGATGTTGTTTGAATTATAGTTAGCTGTAATTAAATCTGCATGCCCGTCTCCGTTGACATCTGCACTTATAACTGATACAGGAATGGAGCCTGTTGGAAAAATTGTTCCACCTCCAAAACCACCTGAACCATTACTTAAAAACACGCATACGGAATTTAAATTAGCCAAAGCAACCGCCATATCTATGTTTCCGTCTCTGTTGAAATCTGCGTTTGTAATTGAACTGGGATTATTACCACGACCTGCTGCAAAGTTAACCAGAGGGTTAAAACAGCCCGGCGTGGTTAATGGGGAAGTATTTAATAATATAGTAGCGCAGCCTGAAGTTTGATTAGCTGCTACTAAATCAACTTTACCATCACCATTAAAATCGGCAGTTGTAACGGATACAGGAAGACTACCCGATGTAAAGTTTATAGGAGCAGAAAAAAGACCTATAGTGCCTATACCTAAAAATATCGAAACCTTATTTAGAGTACTATCAGCCACTACTAAATCAACTTTACCATCTTTATTAAAATCGACACTGCTAATTGACTTAGGATTACCACCCGGTGCTGATGCAAGTTCTTCAAGGGCAATAAAGCTACCGGTGCCAGTGCCTAACCTGACTGACACGGTGTTTAC
>JABDCR010000038.1:0-24346 GCA_013288015.1 Bacteroidota bacterium
GGCCATGTGCTGCTGTCTTCGGCATCGTAAATGCGGATGTTTTGGTTTGGGTTGGCGGCAAGTAAATCATCTTCACTGCAATTAAGTATATGCGATGCCGTTTTTACACCCGAAAAACTGGCCCCCGTAGCACCATGCGCCAAGGTGCTTGCACCGCAGAGATACAGATTTTTGATTTCGGTTTTTTGCTGATAGGCCAAAGGACCTATAAGTTGATTTAGTGTTTTTTTGGTACCATAAATATTGCCCTTGGTGCAATTGATGTAAAAATTATTTGTTTTGGGCGTGCCAAGTTCCATTTGCACAATATGATTGCTGATGCCGGGCATTATTTTTTCGAGGCTACGAAGAAATTTTTGACAGGCACGGTGTTTATAGTCTTTATACTTTGGTGATTGGTAATTGTAAGTGCCGGTAAACTCTTCGAACAATTTGCTATCGATAAAGGTTACGATTTCGAAATTATGATAGGTGCCATTATAACTTACAGGGTCTTTTAAAGTGCTGCAACTGATAAACATGCCCGGAAACTCATCATCAGACAGTAAATCAATTTTCATCATGGCTTCGTGTTGCTTATCGATGTCGATTTTTTGACTCAGCCAAATATTGCCCGAATCAACTCCGAATTTGCGGACATCCATATCGACGGTTAAAAATAATATAAGGCAAGAAATAGAATATTGGGTTTTGTTTAATTTAGAAATTAGATTTTTACTTAAATTTTTCTCGCCAATCATTTGGCGAAATGTTTTTTCGGGGTCGGCATTTGAGATGATGTTTTTTGCAAATAGTTGTATGCCGTTTGCCAACTCAACACCAACAGCTTTTTTTGTTTTAGTGCCTTCAACCAAAATACGTGCTACGGGATGTTCGGTTTTTACCTGGCTGCCATATTTTTTTATGGCGTTGGTCATTGCTTTAATAATTGCGCCACCTGCGCCTGCGGGGTAATAAGCTCCGTTAAAATAATGGCTCATTATGGCACACTGCAAAACAAAACTTGCTTTTGCGGGAGGAAGTGCGTGGTCGCCACACTGGGTGTTTAAAACATCGCGCAGCAAAGGATCTTTAATATGCCAGCCAATAACGGTTTTTAGGCTAAAGGGTAAATATTTTAGCAGATGCCTTAATTTATAAGGAGCTAACAAATAATCTTTAACGGTTTTTAATTTTGGCACCAACTCTAATTGCACACCAACTTTTTCAATAAGGCTTATGTATTTTTTTAGTCCGTTTTTTTCGGCAGGAAAACGTTGGGCTAAACTTTGGTACAGGTTTTCGGCGGTTGCAGGCATGTCAATTTTTTCGGTTCCGATATAGCAATGCTCGTATGCGTTTTTATTCATGCGAAAAAAAGCCAAATCGTTGGCAATGCCCAAGCCTTCGTAAAGTTTTGCGGTCGACTCGCCTTTTTGAACGTTACCAATGTAGTGAACACCTGGACAAAAGCGCTGCCCGTTAATGGTGAAATTGTGGCACCAGCCACCGGGTACATAATGCTGCTCAAGCACCAGTACTTTTTGCCCGGCACGTGCCAAACAAATTGCTGCACTTAAGCCCCCCGGACCAGAACCAATTATTATTGTATCGTATATTATTTTGTTGTCTGTGTTCATAAAATTAAGTTACACCGATTTAAAATACTTTGTTGTTGTATTAAGCACACAGCTAAGTAGCTCAATTTAGACTATTTATATATTACATGCCGGTTTAAAAATGTTATATGATTTTTGGTTTATTATGTTAACGTTTGTGAAAACTGAGTTGATTTTTTTGAACGACTATATAAATAAAACTATAAAACTTTGTGCCAGCTTTTGGTTTATACATGTTAGAGTAAACCAAACGGTAAAAGGTTACAAGGAGGTGTGTTGGGTGGTGCCCTTTTTAAATGAGAAGTGATAATGGCAATGAGGGTGGAGTACTTTATATATTTCCTTCAGTAATTCTAATTTTAAAAAACGCACTCCAATTATCACTATATGAAGAATAGTCAACTTTGGAAAATCCTTTTTTCACACCCGCTTCTATTTTCATGGATGTTTTCTCAATGTTATAATAAAGCGTTATTTTTAGTTGCTCATTCTTGCTTGTATCTGAGCCAACATGTTCAAGTAGATATTTATTTTCCAATTATAACCATAAATGCGTATTACAAATATTATGAATTAAATTTCATATTTGTAAATTTTATTTCAATAAAAAAACCCCTGATAATTATGGATTTTGATAATTGTGTTGGGTAATTCGCGGAACGTCTAATTAGCTCTAATTGTTTTCGGCAATTTCTTTAAACTTTTCTAATAAAAAAATAAGTTTTGTCGGGTCTCCGTTACCTATAAAGGTTGAATTTTCTATTTCATAAATAAACCAATCATTTTCGTTTTTTTCTATTAAACCCGAATCTAGGCTTAAGTTTTCTAAACGAGTTTCTTGTAAGTTAATTATTACAGTCCAACCTGGGTTATCAATTGTTGTAATTGATATTCCATAAGTGTGTTCCCAATCTCCATTACAATTAGATTGGTACCAGTTTTGAATCCATTTTAAAACTTCCATTTTATAATTTTTATCCTACTTTTTAAATGCTACCATAAAACAAAACTCGGCAATAAAATATAAAACGGCTGTAACAAGTACAGTAAGTGCTGGTTTTTTTAATGCTTTTATACCGTTTTTCATTACATTATTTGTAATAAAAAATAGCAACATTATTAATGTAACTATCCAGGTCACAAAACAAAAACTGCTAGCGTCTTTATATATAGAGCAATTATTTGCTGTATTATCATGGCTGTTGTTGTAAATGCAATTGCTGTATTTTCCATCAAAAAAAATCCAAAAAGAAAAAGCGGTTAAAAACAGTGCGTATAAAAACAGAGAAATTTTGTGGTGATGTTTTAATTTTAGGGCCATATAAAAAGTTTACTTTATTATAATATTAATTTCGGGGTTAGTATACTTACTTAAATCCTCCAGCTCATCGGCAATTTTTTTGTTCCATTTTATTTGCTCGTCTTTGTTAATGGAGTGCTTGGTTTCCTCATCATACTTTTTTTGATAAGCTCGCAGCTCGCTAAATGTTTCGTTATATATTTTTTGTATTTCGGGCATCGCTTTTTTAGTGTCTTTATATTTTTCGCCACTTAGTTTTTTGCGCAGCCTGCGGGTGTACACTTCGGCAATATTAAAATGCGTTTGTTCGTGCTGCAAAACAAAATCGTCGGTAAAATCTTTTTGTCGCCAGCTTTGTTTTTTTAAAAAGTAGGCGTTTATCTCTAACACAAGTTGGGTGGCATCAATTTTTTTTACGTTAAAATCAATCGTGCTCCAGGTCATGGCTTTAAGCGAGCCTGCGGGCTTGCCCATAAAATCAGTCCATTGCAGTTTGTAATTGCTGCTCCACAGTATCATGTCTTTTTTATCATCTTGCGTAAAGGATAATAAAAATGTTAGTAGTAAGGCGTACAAAAATTTCATCCCAAAAAATTACTTATTTTTTTGGGCTTTAGCAAGTTTTTTTTTAGCACGTTGTAAATATTTTTTTGCTTCTTTATCATTTGGGTTTAATTGCAACGCTAAGTTATAATCCTCCGTGGCTTCTGCATTATACTCCATCATATATTTTGCATGACCTCTGTTTTCAAATAAAATGGCGTCTTTGGGGTTTAACCTTATAGCCTTATTGTAATCTTCAACAGCTTCGGCATACCTGTTTATTTCATATAGGGTGTTTCCTCTGTTATTAAAATAGTCGGCGTCGTTTGGGTTTAGGGCTATAGCCTTGGCATAATCTGCAAGGGCATCTTCACGGTGCTGCCATCCGTTATTTGCAAAGCCTCTGCTAAAATACAAGTCGCCGTCCTTCGGACTTAGCTCTATAGCCTTGTTATAATCTGCCACAGCTTCGGCATATTTTTTTAACTCAACCTGGGCCGAGGCTCTTACGGCATAAGCATCAACATAGTTGGGGTTTAATGTAATTGCTTTGGTTAAATACATAACGGCATCTTTATATTTTCCTAATTCGCAAGATGCCCAACCTTTATTATACATGCTTGAATCGGTTTCTTGCGTGTAAAAATTTAGGTTTAGTATACATAAGGTTATAAGTAAAAGATGTTTTATGGTTTTCATATACTATAGTCTTTAAAAGTTTTAATTCAACTTACTGTGCCACGTAGTAAGAACGGTTTTTGTTTGTCTTTATTGCACAAGTTTTTTTGTAACCCCCCACTCTGTAAGATTTGCAATCCTGTAGTAAACAAATAGTCAGCCCCTATTCTTAATTAATAGCTTTTACTACATTTGCCCTAATGAAAAAGATGTACAAAATAATTTTTGCGATAGTTATTTTAGGATTTGTGTTTTTAAACACCGGCTGCAACAACAGTAGTATGTTTGCCAAGGTAACGCTGCAAGGTTATGTGTACGATTCGCTTGGTGGTAAACCTGTTGAAGGTGTGTGGGTATATTTGTATGCTTGCGAGTACGATGGTAAAGATGATGCCGCGTGCCAACCCATTAGGGTAGGGCAGGCGCAAACCGATGTATCGGGGCGTTTTTATTTGCATGATGATGCCGCACGGTCTCATCGCTACGGACTTATGATAAACGACCGCCTTATAAGCGGCAGTTTAAGTTTTGGCACCGATGCCAATTGGCTTAAAGCAAATTGCTCGATGATATATTTGAATAAACTTTAGGGTAAATTGCTGGCATAAGCTAATCAAATGTGCTACCGATTGCATAAAAGCTAAAACCAATCCGTTTTTTATTTAGCAGTTTTATTTCTTGCAGGCCGTTTAATTTACTATATAAATCAAACAGGGGTTTTTCGTATTTTTTGTTTTTGCAGTTTACGCTTTGTAACACTCCCATACTATCATAGGTTACAATTATGCGCCCTATAAGTTTCTTTTTATCTTCCTTGCTCATTAATTTATAAGGGTCGTTTGCATGTATCATTTTTTCTAAAGTATCATTACAATTCAAAAATACGGCACAACAAGGTAGTTTCGATTGGCAATAATAATAAAGCCACTCGTTTCCATTTTCTATTTCCTTAAGTGCAATGTTTTTTATTTTACCCTTTAAAAAATCAACAGCTTCTTTAATCTCAGTATTTGTTTTATTGTTGTATTGTCTGTAAAATGATATTTCTCTTTCTTCCCAATAAGCCTTGCTTCTGTCTATGCCTCTGTAATGGTATTTCTTATATATTAAAGATATCATATTGTCAAAAATAAATTGGGGATACCCCTCACGGAATTTTTTTCTTTTTTTATTGGGCATAAATAAACTGTCTATGGGTTTAGCCCCCATTTTTTCAAAATACTCAGGAGTGCTAACTCTAATAATTTTTGTGCCGTAATATTTTTGGCATAAACTATCATACAATTCTATATTGATTGTATAATCATAGCAACATCCTTTGGGTCTAAAAATGGTATTTCTATAAACCGTTGTGTCAAGTTTTACGGCTTTTAATGCGTATAATAAAAGTATATAGTTATCGGTATCGTTTTCTCCTAAAGCTAGTTCTTTGGTGTTAAATATATCTTTGTTTTCATTAATAAGCTTCAGCTCTTCGGGTGTAAACAATTCTTTTTGCTTTGGTTTAGTAGCGCAAGTCCATAACACAAAAGCAAAAAATATAAGTGGTAGTTTTTTCATTAGTTAACTAATATACAAAAATATATAACTCAAATTACCCGTGCCATGTCGCAAGGCGGTGTTTTTACCATGTAAGAAAAATCGATTTTTTGTACTTTTTTATAAACCTAAAATCACCTACTTTTATTTGTATAAAAACTGGTGGCGATGAAAAAAATAATTTTGGTAAACCTTTCATTATTTTCGATAATGATTTTTTCCTCTTGTCAATGTAATGATACATTTGAGGCAAGAAAACAAGCCGCAAAACAACTCTTAACTAAAGATTGCGATTTTATAAGCAATGCTTCAACCGAATTTGTAAATAAACACCCGCTGTTTAAAAACCTGGCCGAAACCTTTATAACTGCCGGATGCGATTGCATAACAGACTCTTTGGCCGTGCAGTTTGCTAACGAGTACGACCTTGAAACCATACAAAACATGGAAAAACAACCCATAGAAACAACACGAACAGCCGTTGAAAAAGTATTAGAAAAAAACAACAACGCCGTTAAAAATTGTTTGTTTGGCAATTAGTAAAAACTCTAACTCAAATTATTTGTGACGTGTGGCACGGGGGTGTTTTTGTTGTCAATTAAAAAGAAAAATTAAAATAGCTCTTGGCTGAATCTAACCAACTTAAAGGACTGGCAAATACATTTAGATACTCTTTTCTTAAAGGATTATTTTCATCTAATTCTAAAATTTTTCTTCCCAATTCTTTTATTTTGCTCCAAAATAGATTGTAATCTGCTACCCAACTAAAATCGCCTTTTAATAAAAAATCGTAATTTGTTTTAATGTTTTCTAACACAAAAAGAATAGGGGTGAAAATAGATTCGTTGTTTTTTGTTTTGCTAAATAATTTTTTTCGCTTTTCTATTTCTTCTTTAGTCTGTTTAAGCTCTTTTCTTATGTAAAATAGTTTAAAAAATAGCTTTATTGACATAAATTCATAATGGTTATTATGATTATCGACTATAAATGTTTCAAGATTTTTGTGTAACTCATCATAAGTAAATAAAATAGAATAATTTTCTCGTTTAAGTTTCAACTCAAATGGAGAATTATATTCAATAGCCATTCCATATTCTTTGGCAATGCTTTCTATTTTATTTCTTATTTCCATTGTTGAATTATTATTCTAAAATACAAAAACTTATAATAGAAATTACTTTAACCTAAGTTACCCGTGCCATGTATAACAGTGGTGTTTTCTAAATCTGCTTTTTGTGTAGTGGGTGTTATAGGGTTATAGGCTGTATAAAGTGGCGCAAACGGATACTGTACTTGTGCTTTTGCATTATTGCAAAATGCAATTGCAATAATTAAAATGGAAAATAGTTTTTTCATGTTTATTTTTTTAGTGTGTTATAAAAATCAGGGTTCTCTCTAAGTTTGTTGCGCAGGCCTTCGGGGTCTTTCTTGCTCCAGTCTACGGCCGTCCAATTGTTGCGGTCTTCAGCAGCATTTTCTACACCACCTCCAAACGGAATCTTTACCGACTCCTTATAACTCGGTGCGCTTGCAACCAGTTTATTAAAAGCTGTTAGGTTTGTTTTGGCAAGCACCAGCATATCCGCTTTTTCATCGGTTTTAAACTTGCCTGCTTTCAATGCATTTTCTACAGCAAGTGTGGCGTGTGCATTTTTTTCTTTTTCTTTTTCGCGTTCGTAAGCGTCAAGCTTGGCTTCTAAATTGGCCACCAGTTTTTCGGCAGCTAATTTTTCGCTCTTTAAAGTTTCAATAGTGTCAATCGCAACTTGTTCTGTTTTTTCGTCAGATAAGTCGTTCTTTACATTCAAAACTTTTTTCAAATTTATCATGCGTGTCGGGTTTAGGTTATTATATAGGTTACTTAATGCGTACACATTTCTGCTTGCGCCGTTCAGTGCTTTCAAATTTTTTCCTGATGAAATTATTTCATCCACAATGCCGCAGTCAACTGCATCTTGTAAACTGTAATCGGCTTTCTTACTGTTCGAGTACCAGGTTTCTTTACTAAACAAACCATCCACCGTTTCGGCACTCATTCGCGTTCTGTTTATGTAAAGTGTTTTTAACGAATCTTGTATGATAGACAGTATTTTATCATCCCCATCTCCTCCCGCCACCGGGTGACACATAATGCTTCCATAATCCACAATGCTGCGTTTCTCTCCCGCAATCGCACAAAGCCCTGCCATGCTTGCAGCAAGACCTGTTACCGTTGTGTTGGCTTTGTGTTTAATAATTGCAGCAACAATATTGTATCCGTCATTAGTTACATCTCCACCTACTGAGTTTATTTCTACTTCAATAGTGTTAACCTGACAAACCGCTTTCAGGTAAAGCATTTCGTTTGCAAATTGGTCGCCTTGTATGCCGTACTCCACACAGTTCCCCGATGCGTCATAAGCGTTCCCGATGCGTTTATTAAGCAACATGGTAGCTGAGCTTCCATCCTCGCTTACATTTTTTATATGGTTAAAATCTTTGTACATAATTTCTGTACAAATGTATATGTACTAATACAAATATTTTGTACTTTGCGGTATAAATTTCACCGATGTCATTTCGAAGAAGTGAAACGACTGAGAAATCTGTTTTTGAAATAGATTCCTCTATGCAGTTGAAATAACAAAATGTAATAGAGCATAAAATAAATGAGATACCTGTAACAATTAAATTACAAACACCATGGGTAGAAAATCAATCGAAGAGCAATACGAAATAAGACAAGCCTTCCTAAAACGACTCACTCAGTCAGAGCAAACCATCCTCATGCGCATTCAGTTATTCCTGCGCGGCGACGTAAAAAAGAAATTCATCAACGATTTAAAACGCGACGAAACCTCCATCAACAAACTCGCCAATCAAATCTTTAAATCCTATTACGAAAAACGCAAATAGTTTTTTACTTGCGGCAACTCCTCACGCTTTGTCATTTCGACCGCAGGGAGAAATCTTTATTTGGGCGTTCCTGTGGGTTACCACCGTCGGGCTTTACACTGCAAGTTTTGCCGATTACTGCAAAAGCTTTTCGTTGCAATCCCTAACGCGCACCGCGTTGTCATTTCGAAGAAGGCACGACTGAGAAATCTGTATTTGCATCCAAAAAAATTCGTTGTAACCCCCAAGGTGGGTAAGATTATATAAAATAAATTATAGCCTTTAATTGTGCTTAGCTAATTCTATAAACTCGGATAGTTTATCCGCTCCTCAGGATTTGCAATCCTGCGGCATTACAAAGCAAACACATACAAAATAACACCGGGGCAGACGTCCACACGGCAAAAGTCCAGTGGACTTTTGAGCGAGTTAGTGCGGTTGAGCGAACCTAAGTTTTGTTAGGCAGTATAGGTGGGCAGTTAGTGCGCCAAACAAAACGCAGGTTGGCTTTTGTGGGGCATTTTCTTTGCTTCGTTTCTTTGGGCAAACAAAGCATTGCGCAGCACGCAGCGAAACCATTAAAAAAATAAAAACGATAAGCTAAATGAAGAGAAAAAATTAATATTTTTTCTTCGTACTACGAAAACATAAATTTTACCAAAATAAAGTATCTGTTTGGGTAGCACCCCAGCCAACATAAAAACTATCTGTTTGCAAAGTGTGTACACCGTTTTTAGTTCTGCGTAAAGTAACCTGCCACATCCCCGCCGGAAAATTAGATAAACTACCCAGGTAATTTGTTGCACCATAAGTACACGGACACGTTTCCGAAACCGTCCAAATATTATTATTTGGGTTCGACAAATTGTTATGTAAAATATTTTGTTGAAAAACAACACTAAAAGTATCCGTTGGCAAAAAAGTTGTATTAGGGCAATATATTCTCCAATCATATAATCTCGGCATAACCTTCACAACATAATTCAATGTTGTTGGAAAATTCGGCACAGGCACACTCGCCCCATCAATAGCGGGACTCGCCGCACCATGCCAATATATATAAATCGCATAACTATAAGCACCGGCACTATGTACCTTTACATTAGTAAAACTAAAATTACCATTAACACCACTAACCGTTTGTGCAATATTGCTTCCGTTTTCTTGCAAATAAACGGGTATATTGGCCAAACCACTATCGTTACATATATTATACACCTGCCCATGTATAGTTTCTGTACTAATAATATCCGTATCCTTTTTGCACCCAAACGCAAAAAACAATAAGCAAATAAATATAAAATGCAAAACGCTTTTCATTATATCCAAAACACAAATTTTATTTCTCGTAATAAACAAAATCGCCAATCACACCCTTAATCAATTACGAGAAACGTAAATAAAATAAATTTATTGTGCATTTTAAATAGGGCGTTCCGCTTGATTTAGCTCCTTGTTTTAGTTTTTTACTTTGGTATCGCTCAATGCTTCGCTAAGGGCTTCGCATTTCAAGCGTCGGGCTTTTCGTTCCAAGTCCTCGCCTGCTTGTCATTTCGAACGAATGTGAGAAATCTGTATTTGCAGGCTGTGGGCTTTCCGCTGCAATCCCTAACGCTAGTACCTATCCCTCCCTCTAAACAAAAAAAGAGATAACCCTTCGGTCATCTCTTTTACACTCACACACCTCTATCAATTATCTTTTTCTACCTTCTTTACCTTTCCATCCGCCACGCACCCAATTGTCGCCACGTGTTTCATGATGATTCCAATGTCCTTCGTTCCATCTGTAACCCGGGTGTGGTGGTGTAGCCCAATAACCACCGGAATATATATAACCACCATTGCTTTCATTCCAATCTTCATTAACCCAAACATGTTCCGGTCCGGGGCGTGCAGTCATTACAACTACCGGTACCGGCGGACGTACATTTACATATATCTGTGCTGATGCCCTTACCGACGCGCCAAAAAATATAACGGCGCAAAACAACTTAACTACTTTCTTTTTCATACCCTAAAATGGTTTTAATTAAATTAATAAAATTATCTACTGCAAAGGTGCGCGCAAGCAAGTGGTAAATCGTTACACTCTTTATCTTATAATTTACATAATTCACGTTTATTAATTGATAATTTTTAACGTAAACACTAGCGTCTTCTACAAAATCTCTACACATTGTTTTTATACTTTTGGTTTCAGATAATTATAGAGTGAAGAAATTTTTTGTCATCCTAAGTTTAATTTTTTACACCCTCGGTCAAATTTTTTTACCACAGGGTAACTTTGCCTATATCGAGCAAATCCCTCGTCTTTATAGCGATTTCTGCCACACCAATAATTCAGTCGATGTAATTGATTTCATCAACGAGCAATTTTTAGAATTTGGTTTCGATGAAAAAAACGAACCTATCGAAGATAATGAAGCTAAATCAGTTCCTTTTCATAGCCCTTGTGAGCAAGTGCCTTTAGCCTTAGTAATTTCAGTAAGTACCGAGTTTATTGCATTACCCGAAAAACAAACTACTCACAACTTTAGATATCTTTTAAAGGAACATTGGGTACATGCTTCATCTGTTTATCACCCTCCTAAAAATAAACTGGTTTAGAACGAGTACCAATTTATTATTCAAAAAATTAATTATTAAAAACAAATTAAAATGAAAGCAATAATTTTTGCCATCACAGTTTCATGCCTTGGCGCAACAGCAGCTTATGCACAAAAAATAACAGCCGATAAAGTTCCGGCATCAGTACAAACAAACTTTAAAAAGCAATTTGCCCAAGCAAACAAAGTAGAGTGGGAAATGGAAGAAGCCGATTACGAAGTAGGCTTTAAAAATAACGGCACTGAGTTTTCTGCAAAATATAATAAAGATGGTGGCTGGCTTTCAACCGAGCAGGAAATTAAAAAAACCGAATTACCTGCTGCCGTAAAACAAGCGGTAGAAAAAGAGTTTCCTAAGGCTGAGTTAGATGAAATCGAAAAAGTAACTTACCCTAATAATAAAACCGATTACGAAATGGAAGTAGGGCTGGGTAAACAAAAATTCGAAGTGTTATATTCTGCCGAAGGTAAACTGTTGAAAAAAGAAGAAATAAGCAAAAAAGAAAGTAAAGATTAACCTTTAATTATCTTTTACATAACCATTACTTAAGTAATGGTTATGTTTTATTTATAATTTTGCGCGCATTAAATATGAAATTTAGTAACACAAAAAATAAAATAGTATATATTGCCTTGTTTGTAATAGCGGCAACTATCGCAAACGCACAACAAGCCGATTCCACAAAAAAAGATTCAATCATCCCAAACAAAAAGCTTCCTTTTGCCATTGCAAAAGAAAAACGTTTGCCCGATGATGAGTTAAAAGAAAAAAAAGAAGGCATGTATGTAACGGGTGTACCCGACCTAAGCTCCGACCCTGTTAACGGTTTAGGTGGTGGTGCCGAAGGCTCATTATTTTTTAACGGCAAAAAATCCGACCCGTTTTTTGAATACACACCTTATCGTGCCGAATTAAACGTGGCTTTATTTATCACAACAAAATCTCAGCAAGAAGTTAGCCTTGGTTTAGATGTACCATATATTTTCAACACTAAATGGCGCTTACGCTTCGAAGGAGCTTATGAAATCAATCCCAATCTCCTCTATTTTGGCATCGATGAAAAATCGTTAAAACCACTGAGCTATTATCCCAACAACAATCCGGCAAACCCATTGGTAACTAATGCTTCTTATAGCGATTACCAAAAAAATTTAGTAGGCACCAAAAATTACTACAACACCTATACCAAAAAAGAAGCCGTGGTTAATTTTAGCATGGAACGCTCTTTTTACGAAGGTCGTCTGCGCACACTTATCGGCTATGAAATTGCCAGCGTAAATCTTTCAACACCTTTAAACGATAGTGCTTTATTAATTAAAGATGCCCGTGCAAATAACATAAAGGGTTTTGGCAATAACATAGTATCCTTTGTGCAGGTAGGTTTAATTTACGATACCCGCGATTTAGAAGCCGACCCAAGCAAAGGCTCTTTTGCTGAATTAACCAACGAAGCATCTTTAATGGCACTTGGCTCTCAGTATAATTTCAACAAAACATTTTTTCATTATAATTTGTACCAACCCATTTTGCCTAAAATATTTAAACGCCTGACTTTTGCGGGGAGAATTGCTATGGGCTATACACAAGGCGATGCGCCTTTTTATGAGTATCAGGATGAGTGGAGCTCCGAAGGCAGTATCGAAGGACTTGGCGGTGGTACAACCCTGCGTGGTTATAAACAAAGTCGTTTTTTAGCACGTGTAATGGGCTTTGGTAATTTTGAGTTACGTGGGCGTTTTGCACAATGCAATATTTTTAAACAGCATTTGGCTTTTAGCGCTGTTCCTTTTTTCGATGTAGGTGGCGTATGGGATAATCTCAGTCGCTTAAACCACACTGAAAATCTTCGTTATTCCGAAGGACTAGGTTTAAGAATTGCCTGGAATGTAAACACCATCCTTCGTTTTGACTACGCCATCTCACAAGAAGATCATCAATTTTTCTTCTCCCTAAAACAAGCTTTTTAATTAAGCAAGTTTTTCTTCTCGTCTTGTTTTAACTACTGCCATAGTAACTAAAACAGCCAATAGTATAAATAGTATTAGTGATGAACCTATCGTTCCAAAATCCATTCCGCCCTTTTCGGTCGATTTGGTAAGCAAGTCGCCAAACGTAGCGCCAAAAGGTCTGGTTAGTACAAAGGCTAACCAAAATAAAATTACGTGCGGTATTTTTGTAAGGTAATAAGCTGCTATAATAAATAATAATAAGCCTGCAATTAAAAACGCGCCGCCTGCAAACCCAAGTCCCGAATCATCCGCTAAAAAATCTCCCAAAGCAGTACCCAGTGTATTCGAAAACAAAATAGCTGTCCAGTAAAAAATTTCGCCACGCTTGGTTTTTATATCCGTAACCGATAACGATTTTTCAACCGACTTCCAAACAAGTAGTGTTATCACTAATAAACTCACCAAAATACACGAACCTGTTGCGTAGCCCAACTCAAGTGTTCTGTCCATAAAGTCCGACATCGTTGTACCGGCCGTACTTGTAGCCAAAATAACCAGCCAGTAAATAATGGGATGATATTTTTTAGATGCCAGTTGCACACCCAACGTAACAAAAAAGAAACTCAACAGTATAATCGAACTAACCGCATAACCAACATCCATTGTCATCGATAATAAATCGCCTGCCGTTTCACCCAACGTAGTGGCACAAATTTTCATTATCCAAAACGCAACCGTTATTTGCGGCAGTTTACTGATTGTATTCATATTTAGTTTTTATTAATTTAATCTTAATCTCGATAAACACCTGGTATCATCATACTCTTTTCCCTTGTAAAGAAAATAAATATAATTATCATAGGCTTTAATTTGTTTTATAAAAGCAAACGGAATTTTATACGAATTATTTATTTCTCCCGTAATTAAATTTATTTCTTTAAGTTCACTCACTCCGTTCTTTTCAAAAATAGCAAATACTTTACCGCTTTTTTCATCTATACACATCTGTCTTTTCCAGTTTAATTGATGCTGAAATTTTAAATTAACCTTACTCAATAATTCTCCTGTAGCTTCATAACGCTGAATATTATAGTTAACAAAATCAAAAACGTAAATTTTGTTTTGTATATTATATAGTGGCGCAAAAATTTCTTTAATTACAATAGTTTCAAAAAACAAACGGTCTCTTGCTGGGCTTCCGTGCTCATACATGCCGGCAGACATTTTACCTTTTTCATAGTCTAACTCATCTTTTCTTTTTTTTTCAACTTCCTCATCCACTATATCTGCCAAACTACTTTTCTTTTTTGTTAATTTATTTACATACGAATAACTTATGGTATGGCTGTGCGAATTAAAGGGACGAAATGCCCCCACATCTACCACTATAGCGCCTTCTTTTTTTAGGAAGTATAGGTTTGCTGAATCTTGTGCAACACAGGGGTACATTATTTGTTCAAAGTTTTCTATTTTTTCCGGAGGATATAATTTAAGAGTACTGTTTTCTAAATATACTTGGTAAATAGTGTTTTGGCATACCACATGGTTATTTCCCAAACAATCTTTAAATAATCCGGTAGGCTCTTCCGGAATACTTGTTTTACTTATTGTATCAAATGACTGGTTTATGAGTATAAGTTTCGATTTTTTTAAATCATGTACGTAGGTAATCAGTAAAATATTGTCTTTATAAAATTCATAATCCAACACATTACTGTTTTCACTTTTAATAACCGCTTCTATAGGCGACGAATTAATTACAACCTCTTTTAATTGTTGAGTTTTTTGTGATAGGGGTATAACCAGTTTATTATAAGATGTGTAATTGGCACTAATAAATTTAGTCTCATACCCAATAATAGAAAACTCAAGCACAATTTTATTTTCTTTAACCGAAAATTTAAAAACTCCATTGCTATCAGTAGTGGTTCCTTTTAAAGTTCCTGTAATTTGTACACTTACATTGCGCAATGGTAATTTCGTTACATCATCAATTACTTTGCCCGTAATTTTTAATAGTGTGTCTTGGCCAAACACCGTGTTTGCCAAAAAAATAGCAAGTATAAATGCGCAACGTGGTAATCTCAACAACTTATAATTTATAACTTATTTCGGCATTTTGCTCATATCCATATAAAGCACATTCCATCGGTGCCCGTCTAAATCGCAAAAGCCACAACCATATAGCCAGCCGTCTTTCTCGCCGGGTTTGGCAAAAACTACGCCGCCTGCTTCGCTTGCTTTCTTGGCTATTTCATTAACTTCTTCTTTGCTTTCAGCCCCTATCGAAAATAAAACCTCGCTGCCTTGCTTAGTGTCGGTAACTTCGTGCTGAGTAAAATTTTTAAAAACTGACTCCTCAAAAAGCATAACAACCACATTTTTTTGCCCAACCAACAAACAGGCCGATGAAGGACTGTTACCATAATTTTTATTAAGCTCAAAGCCAAGCTCGGCAAAAAACGTTTTAGCTTTTTCAATATTTTTTACCGGCAGGTTAATCCAGATATCGTTAATCATATTTTATTTCTTTACAATTTTAGATGCAATAAGCGTAAACAAACCCAACACAAGCCCCGATATAACACCAATTATCGGTCCGGTTACAGCCATCATAATGCGTGGGTGATTATGCAAAGGCGATGTAGCCATCATAGCTGCTTCCTCGGCATGTTTATCAATATAAGTTGTAAATAACAACAAATGCGCTGCTGTAATCCAAACACAATTCATCAAGCTTACACAAAAACCATTCAAAAAATATTTTTCTGTACAATTTTTAGCAATCAAATAAGCGCATACAATAAAAATTACCAGCCAACACACAGGCTCAATATTCGACGGAATAAAATAAACGGTTCCAAAGGCCATTACCAAACCGAATAACGATAGTTGTAAAATCAATTTTTTGTTCATGCTGTTTGTTTTTTAGGGTTAATTATTACGTTTCAAATTACAATATCAATCATAAATATTAGTACTTAATAATCTTTTGTTTGGGCAACTATCTTGTCGTGATTCTTAAAAAGTGATTTGAAATTCGTTTTGTAGTCTTTCTCTTTTTCAAGCCCATTTATATTTATCGCAATAGAACATGCATCTTTAAGTCTTTCATTACAAAAACTTTTATGCCCATTTTCTTCGTAATCAAAATAAGCTACAGTCACAAGTTTACTATGTTTGTTTAATGAGCGAACTAAAGGAACAAAATCTCCATCGCCAGTAACCAAAACTGCTAAATCAAACACATCAAATAAAGCAATTTCAAGAATGTCTATGGCCATTGCTACATCAATTCCTTTTTCTTTTTTTGAAGATTGCGACATTGGTTGGAATTTAGTTTCTATTCCAGCATGAAGTAAATCTTGATGTCTTTGCCTATCTAATTTTAAACGTTTCTCATCAGAGTTTGGCGTTGTGTAAAGCCCTTGATACCATGCAGAATAAACAACTTTGTACTCTAAATCTCCTTGATAATGTTTTCTTAAATAATCCTCTAATAATTTTTGAAATGGTTGAAATGTTAACCAGCCATAACCTTTTCCATAAAAATAATTTTGAGCATAATTGAAATGCGAGCCATCATAAAATACGCCAATACGAAATAATCCGTCCATAATTATATAGTTTAATATTATAAATTAAATCTAATCAAATATAACAAAAACAGCCTTAAACCAAAGCCACTCAAAACTTAACATACAAATAATGCCGGGGCAGCGTGTCCACGTACGGTGCGAACCTAAGTTTTGTTGGGCAGTATAGGTGGGCAGCTGGTGCGCCAAACAAAACGCAGGTTGGCGTTCGTGGGGCCTTTTCTTTGCTTCGTTTCTTTGGGCAAGCAAAGAAATGAAGACCGAAAATGGTCACATAAAACAGGTTAAAACCAACAAAAAAACATGCCATATTATTGTTACCTTTGCACGTTCAAAAAACACAAACAAGCACATGAAACTGTTACAACTCTTTTTAAGTTTAACCATATTAGTTACCCTGCACGAATTCGGTCATTTCTTTTTCGCTAAAAGATTCAAATGCCGTGTCGATAAATTTTACCTTTTCTTCGATTTCCTATTCCCCTTTGCAGGCGTTTTAAACTTCCCGCTTTTTAAAAAGAAAATAGGCGATACAGAGTATGGCATTGGTTGGTTTCCCTTTGGTGGTTATGTAAGCATAGCCGGCATGGTTGATGAGCAAATGGATAAAAGCCTAACTGAGCGTCCACCTGAGCCTTGGGAAATGCGCGCAAAACCGGCTTGGCAACGTTTGCTTATTATGATGGGTGGTATTTTAGTAAACCTGTTTCTTGGCATTTTTATTTATTGGATGGTACTTTTCTTTTGGGGTAAAGAAACCCTGCCTGTAAAAAACCTAACTTATGGTATCAGTTGCGATTCGCTGGCATTGCAAATGGGCTTTAAAAACGGTGACAAAGTAATTAGTGTAGATGCTAAACCCGTTACATCGCTTAACCGTGTAACTTTAGAAATTATAATGAACCGTGCTAAAACTGTTCAGGTTGAGCGCAACGGGGCAACAGTAAACATCCCCATTACAAACGACCAAATAAGTTTAGTATTAAAAAACCTAAAACATTCCGATTTCATTGGTGTGCGCACTCCGGCTGAGGTCGATTCAGTTATCAATGGCTCTCCCGCTGCTCAGGCAGGTTTAAAACATGGCGATAAATTATTGGCCATCAACAAAACGCCTACTGTGTTTTTCGATGAGTTTCAACACGAGATTCGTAAAAATGCCGATAAAACTGCTGAAATAACTTATTTACGTAATAATGATACCATTGTTGCAAAAGCCGCCGTTACCAAAGAGGGTACCATTGGTTTTTTTGCAGAGCACAATAAATTTATTCATACCGAAAAAGTGAGTTTTGGCATTGGTCAAAGTTTTGTACAAGGTCTCGATGATGCTTACGAAACATTGGTTATGCAAGCCAAACAATTGGTGGTTGTATTTACTGTAAAAGATGCGCACAAACAAGTGGGTGGTTTTTACACCATGTACAAAACCCTGCCCGATGAGTGGGATTGGGAATATTTTTGGAAACGTACAGCCTTGTTCTCTCTTGTACTTGCCTTTATGAATTTTTTACCTGTGCCCATGTTAGATGGTGGCTACATTGTATTTATTTTAATTGAAATGATAAGCCGTCGTAAGGTACCCGATAAAGTTTTGTATTACGCTAACTACGTTGGTTTAGTAATTATACTGGGCTTAATGATATACGCCAACACCGATTTTTTACGATAGGGTAATGAAATCTTATTACCTAAAGCTGCTTGCATTTAGTGCGGTTATTTTTGTCACAGCGTTTTTAGCAGCGCAAAAATTTGGCATTTCTGTGTACTATGTTGTTTTATTGAGTGTTTATTTTACAGGCTTTTCGCTCATACTAAACAAACAATTGCAAAGCGCCCTGCAAGACAAAAATAAAAATAAATTCACCAACACCTTTTTGGCTTTAACCGCTTTAAAAATGTTTAGTTGCCTATTTATTTTATTGTTTGGTTTATATTTTACTAAAGAAAACAGATTGGCTATTGGCATTTGCACCATGTCTTACTACATGCTTTACACAGGCATAGAAGTGTGGCATTGGATGGCTAAGTTAAAGCACGGGTGAGCGTTAATAAAATATCTTGTGAAGTTCTTAGCGACGAGCGAGCTTGTGGGTCGGTTCATTTAAAAGGTTTATATTTGATATAGATATATCATTTTTTTTCTTGAAACTATTTCCTAAATATCAAATTATTGCTTTTTCTATTTTTGCTTTAGGCAATTTTACTATGCTGGCGCAAAGCAGCGATAAGCCCACACCCGATGAGCTTTTCGAAGCTGGCGATTATGTTTCTGCGCTTAAAGAATACGAAAAGCTTGAAAAAAAGAACCCTACCGATGAAACTATAAAACGCCGCCTGGCTCATTGTTACTTATATCTCCACGGCGATAAATCAAAAGCCATTCCTTACTTACAATTTTTTTACGAAAAAGATAATGAAGATACCAGTGTTTCATTAAAACTAGGCATGGCTTATCAGTTTACGTACAAATTCCCCGAGGCCATTGCTTGTTATACCAAGTATCGGGCAAAAGCATCACCGGCAAAAAAAGCAACAGTAGATAGGTATATTGAAACCTGCGAAAATGCCAAGGAGCTCATGAAACATCCGGTATCGGTTAAATTCGAAAACTTAGGCCCCGAAATAAACACCAAATTTGCCGACTATTATCCCTTTGTAACTAAAGACCATAAAACCTTATACTTCACCACACGCCGAGAAGAAACTATGGGTAGTTTTAAAAGTGTATTAGGTTATTTTACTTCCGATATTTATTTTTCTACCGTCGAAAAAGGACAATGGACAAAAGCTAAAAGCATAGGCGTTGGTTTAAGCACCGCCGAAGATGAAGAGTGCACTGGTATAACACCCGATGGAAAGAATATGATTATTTATGTTGATAGAGAGGAGATGCCAAGCGATTTATTACATACCGAAATTTCGCCTAAAACTAAAAGTTTCACAAAACCCACTCCCTTTAACGAACCTGTAAACACCAAAAACCTTGAATTAGAAGGTTTTTATACCCCCGATGCAAACACCCTTTATTTCGTTTCCGATAGAAAAAACGGACAAGGTGGTGCTGATATTTACATTACGCATCGCTTGCCAAATGGCGAGTGGGGCATTCCAAAAAATTTAGGCCCTACCATCAACACAACTTACGATGAGGGTTTTCCGGTTATTTCCGAAGACGAACAAACCCTGTATTTTGCCTCTAAAGGACATACTGGTATGGGGGGCTACGATATTTTTAAATCTAAGTGGGATTCTGTTTCGCAGCAATGGCAAAGTCCAATTAATATTGGTTATCCCGTTAACACAACTGATGATGATTTAATGTTTTCCTTAACAGGTAAAGGCCGCGATGGTTATCTATCTGCATGGCGAAAAGAAGGCCTCGGCGATTTAGATATTTATAAAGTGGTGTTTAATGAAGTAGAGCAACCCCTAACTGCCATACACGGCGCGGTACAAAGCACCGATACCACCAAAAAAGAAATCGATGCCTACATCACCATCAGTAACCCAAAAACTAAAGAAGAGCTTGATGCAAAAAACGTAAACGCAAAAACAGGTCGTTATGTTTTTATTGTCGAACCTGGTAAGTATATAATCAATATAACAGGCAAAGGTTTCAAGCCCCTTCAGCAAGAAATCACCATTTACGATAAATCCGATTTCACCTCCGAAACCGAGTATAATTTTAAGTTACTGCCCGATAAGTAAAATTGAAAAGCAAACCATGTTTTTCGTACTTTTGCGCCCATGATTTTAAACGGCAAAAAAGTAGCTTTTCACACACTTGGCTGCAAATTAAACTTTGCCGAAACATCTACCATTGCTCGTAAGTTCGAAAACACAGGCTACACCAAAGTCGATTTTGAAGCCGAGGCCGATGTATATGTGTTAAACACCTGCTCCGTTACCGAAAACGCCGATAAAGAATGCAAGCAATTAATCCGAAACGTTAAAAAACTTTCGCCGCAGGCAATTGTGGCAGTAATTGGTTGTTATGCCCAATTAAAAGCTAACGAAATTGGTCAAATTTCCGGTGTTGATTTAGTGCTGGGCGCTAAAGAAAAATTTAACCTACCACATTACGTCGAGCATCTTTCTAAAACCGAAAATGCTGAGGTACACAGTTGCGAAATAGACGAGACTAACGAATTTATTTCATCATACTCTGCCGGAGATAGAACGCGCTCTTTTCTAAAAGTGCAGGATGGTTGCGATTATACTTGTTCCTATTGCACCATTCCTTTGGCACGTGGTAAAAGCCGCAGCGATAGCATAGCAAATGTAGTAGCGCAGGCAAACCAAATTGCTGCACAAGGCATTAAAGAAATTGTACTTACCGGTGTAAACATCGGCGATTTTGGTTTCACGCAAACTTCTGATACCGAAAAAAGACAAGAGACATTTTTAGATTTAATAAAAGAGTTGGATAGGGTAGAGGGTGTCGATCGTTTCCGTATTTCATCCATCGAACCTAATTTATTGAAAGATGAGATTATTGATTTCGTTTCGCAATCAAAAAAATTTGTTCCTCATTTTCATGTGCCTTTGCAAAGTGGCAGCAATGCTATGCTAAAATTAATGCGTCGTCGTTACATGCGCGAACTTTATACCGAACGTGTGGCTCGCATAAAACAAGTTATGCCGCATGCTTGCATTGGTGTAGATGTTATAGTAGGTTTCCCCGGCGAAACCGATGCTGAGTTTTTAGAAACCTATAACTTTATTAATGCATTAGATGTTTCTTATCTCCATGTGTTCACCTATTCCGAACGCCCTAATACTGATGCTATTGAACTTTCGGGTGTAGTTCCAATTTCGGTTCGTAAAGAGCGCAACAAAATGCTGCGCATCTTATCTACCAAAAAACAACGCGATTTTTACACCCAGCACATGGGCAGCACACGTAAAGTTTTATTTGAAGCCGAAAACAAAAATGGTTTCATACATGGCTTTACCGATAATTACATAAAAGTTCAAATGCCTTTCTCGGCAGATTTAATTAATAACATGCAGCATGTTTACTTGCAGCAAATAAACGAAGCTGGTTTAGTTACCGCAACTCCGCTTGTAGCTGCAACAACTTTAGTGAGTAATGAAAAGAATTAGTTTAGGAAAACTCTTTACCAATGTGGCTTTATTTTTTGGTGCCTTGGCAGCTTTGTCCTGTATATCCATCTCATTAATAAAGTGGGGTATGTTTTGTTCTATTATAGGCATTGTTTGTTCGGTGTTTGTGGTTTTTCGCCGTACGCAATTTGCTCTCGAAACTAAATGGTACCATCCTGTGTTTTTTGCTTTAGTACTTAGTTCTATTCCTATTCTTTACATTGTCACAATTATTTTTATTTTTAAAGAATAATTCATGCTTAAAAAAATAAACCAATATCTGTCACTCATAAAATTTAGCCATACGGTATTTGCAATGCCTTTTGCTTTAATTGGTTTTTTGTTGGCTTATAAGCAAGAGGGAAAGTTTGATGGAGTTATTTTCTTTTACATGATTCTCTGTATGGTTTTTGCCCGTAGTGCAGCTATGGCCTTTAATCGTTATATCGATAGAAAGTTTGATGCCCTAAACCCCCGCACTAAAAATCGCGAAGTGCCTGCGGGCATTATTAACCCGGCATCGGCTTTGCTGCTAACTATTATTTGTTCGGTGGCGTTTATGGCAACAACCTGGTTAATCAATTCAATTTGTTTTTATTTATCGCCTGTGGCATTGGCTGTCATTTTAGGTTATAGTTACACCAAACGTTTTACACCGCTTTGTCATTTAATATTAGGTGTGGGTTTAAGTCTGGCTCCTATTGGAGCTTATTTAACCCTAACAGGGCACTTTAGTTTGTTACCTGTTTTATTATCATTCGTAGTTTTTACCTGGAGCGGTGGTTTCGATATCATTTACGCCCTGCCCGATGCCGAATTTGATAAAGCCCACAACTTAAATTCTATCCCTGCATGGTTGGGCATCCCACGTGCATTAAAGTTCTCTGAGGTGGTGCATGTTGTTACAGCCCTCTTAATTATTACAGTTGGCGTAGCAGGTCATTTTAGTTTTATTTATTGGATGGGTGCCGCTTGTTTCATCGGCTTACTAATCTATCAGCATCGCCTGGTAAAACCTACCGATTTAAGTAAAGTAAACCTGGCATTTGGTACCGTTAACGGTATCGGTAGTTTGGTTTTTTCTATCTTCACCATCGCCGATATATTTTTTAATAAATAAAAATGCAAGGTAAATTCTCCTTACGCAAAATAGAAAACCTGCATATACCGCTTTGGTTACTTAAAGATACTTGTTGGATGTTGGAGTGGAAAATCCTCGGTATCATTATGATTTTCCCAACTGTATCCGTGGCTTTTTTAATCACCTACATCACACGTAAAACAAACGAAGTTTACATCAACATCGCTATTTGTTTTTGGATAATGGCAAACGCCTTTTGGATGTGCTGTGAGTTTTTCGGCCATGTCGAATATAAATTCTATGCTGGCATCCCTTTTGCTTGCGGTTTTGTAGCTACAGGCTATTTTTATCTTTTTAAAAACAAAAACATCGATGAAAAAATTAGCTAACCTAATATCCTATCTTTTTCATCCGCTGTTTATGCTAAGCTACTTAACAGCCTATTTTTTATATACCAATAATTACTTTGCCTATTTTGTTTCACCCATAAAAAAACTTTTTTTAATGGCGGCTGTTTTAATTTTCTCTGTTGTGCTGCCTTTGTTAAATATAGTACTGTTAAAAAAACTGGGCTATATAAAAAACATGCAGGCCAAACAATCTACCGAGCGTTTTATGCCTTATGTATCAACCATAACGTTATACATTGGCTTACTATATATCCTGCACGATTTAGCCCTGCCTAATTTTTTCCGCCAACTTATTTTAGTTTCACTCTTGGTTATGGCTATCGATTTCGTCATTAATTTCTTTACCAAAATCTCCGCCCACGCTTCGGCTATTGGGGGTTGCTTGGGCATAATTTATTTCTGCGAGTTTTTTTCTACCGCAGGTCATATCACACCTATCTGTATTTGCTTGGGCATTGCGGGCTTAATTTGTTTTGCCCGTTTGTATTTAAACGAGCATTCGCCCAAACAAGTGTATGCGGGTTTTGTGGTTGGCTTGCTCACCTCGTTAGCTTGTTTAACTTTGTTACTGTTTGTAAATTTTAATTTGTGATTTTAATTACCGGTGCAACAGGTTTATTGGGCAGTCATTTAACGGCAGCCTTAGTCATGCAAAATAAAAAAGTGCGTGCCCTGTATCGCCATCAGTCTAAAATAGAAAACACTAAACAAATTCTTGCTTACTACACCGCTGAGGTCGAAAAATATTTTTCCCTAATCGAATGGCACGAGGCCGATGTTACCGATTATTTTTCTCTGCAAGATGCTTTTACCAACGTAACCGAAGTATATCATTGCGCGGGCATGGTTTCGTTTAACGAGGCCGATAGCAAGCAAATGTATGCCATTAATGCCGACGGAACAGCGCACGTTATAAACACCTGCTTAGAAAAAGGCGTGCAAAAATTTTGTCACGTTAGTTCTGTAGCCACTTTGCAAATCGAAGCCAACAAAAAATACATCGACGAGTTTTCTGTTTGGAAAACCGCCGCAGGTAACTCATCCTACGCCATCACCAAATAC
>JABDCR010000038.1:24356-24485 GCA_013288015.1 Bacteroidota bacterium
GCGCGGTGCTGCCGAGGGTTTAAATGTTCTCGTGGTAAATCCATCCGTTATTTTAGGTGCAGGTTGCTGGGGACAAAGCAGTACCCAACTCATCACCCGTTGCTATAATGGTTTACCTGTTTACACCGA
>JABDCR010000039.1 GCA_013288015.1 Bacteroidota bacterium
TTCTAAAATAGTAAAAAGCCATAAGGGCAATAACCGTTTCGGCAATAGGGGTTGCAATAAAAGCACCCGTAGCTTTCAGGTCGGTGTGTTTCGATAAAAAATACGCTAACGGAATTTGAAATGCCCAAAAGGCAACCAAATTTATTATAGTAGGTGTTTTAGTATCACCGGCACCGTTAAGTGCCTGTGTCATCACCATAGCAATGCCATAAAAAATATAACCCGCTCCAAAAATCTGTAACGATTCCACTCCGTATTTTACCACCGCCTCATCCTGACTAAAAAACCGTATTATCGGGTTCGAAAAAAATATAAAAAGCAACATCACAAAACTCATAAACACTACATTGTATTTAACCGTAATCATCACACTTTGTCGGGCACGTTCAATTTGTTTAGCGCCCAGATTTTGCCCCACTAAAGTTGCCGCCGCGTTGCTTAAACCCCAGGCAGGCAAAATAAAAAACACCACATTACGCACCGCAATCTGGTATCCCGCCGATGCCGATGTGCCGCCTGTTTCAGCTACCAGCTTGGCCATCACTATCCAACTGCCGCTGGCAATAATAAATTGCAAAGTAGCAGGCCACCCAATATCAATTATCGATTTAATTATAGGCATATCAATTTTAAAATGATGCTTCGTAAATTTCACAATGCCGCTTCCTTTAAACAAATGGTAGCACTGATACAAAACGCCTGATGTACGTCCAATAACCGTGGCAATAGCCGCACCCTTTAATCCAAACCAATGTATAAACACCGGACACAAAATAATATTAATAATACTGGCCACCCACAAACTCCTCATGGCCATAGCCGCATTACCCGCCCCTCTGAAAATGCCGTTAATTAAAAACAGCAACATAATTGCCATGCTGCCGCCAAACATAATGCGTGTAAAAATAGCACCCTCTCTCACTACCGTTTCATTCGCTCCCATGCTGGCTAAAATTTCAGGCGCAAAAAACATTCCCGCAGCACTTATAAAAAACGTTATTAATAAACATATCAATAACGATTGCGCTCCTGCATGCGCAGCGCCCTCTGTATTTTTTTCACCAATCCTGCGTGCAACAATAGCCGTAGCTGCCGTACTTAAACCAATAGCAATGGAGTACACAATAGTTATAACAGATTCTGTTAAGCCTACCGTAGCAATAGCATTCTCGCCCAGCTTGCCCACAAAAAACATATCTACCAAAGCAAATACGCTTTCCAAACTCAACTCCAAAATCATCGGTATGGCCAGTAAAAAAACCGCCTTGCGTATACTGCCTTGGGTATAATCTTGCTCCTCGCCATTCAGCGATAACCTGATGACATCAATAATTCTTTTTCGCTTGCTTATAGTTTCTGTTTGCATATTGCATTAATAGCGCAACACAGGTTATTTAGCAAAAGTTTGGTTTAGCACCGCCGCCAAACGCAAGCCTGCAACCACCAGTTGTTTTTCAATAATAGGCAAAGCCTTTTTCATATACTCTTCCTGTATTGCGTTGCCTTTTTCCATATCATAAGCCGCAGGCAAATAAGCCCTCGAATCTCTAAACCAAGCTGTCACATCAATTTTCTGATATTTGGTTTTATCCGCAGGTGTTAGTTTTTTACAAATCTCAACCACCCCTTTTTGCACATCTTCTAATTTATACTCAATCATGCGGGTATCCCAGGTAGTGTGCAAATTTGTAGTCTGAAAATTAAATTCAACATCCACATTGTTTCCACCTTTATCAACTCTATAACCACAATGCAGTGGTTGGTGCAAATCACCAATCAGGTGAAACAGTAATTTCAAATCCATATTTATTTGCTCAGGCGTAAGCTTCCCCTTATTCTTCAACTCATTCATCGCTTTCTCTATGGTGTTAACTGCGTTCTCTTCGCCCGTTTCCACATAGTCTGAATCTTTGCCTACATCTGCATAGTGCCAGGTTTTCATATAATTATATTTTTTGTCGCTGCGCACATTATCCATCCAGTTGCCCGCCTCGCCAAAGGTCATTTTACCCAGATATTTTTGTACCGAGTCTTTCACGCCTTTATTTAAATAACTCATGGCAATTTCGGCCACCATGGTGTGCCCTACTTTACCCCAGGCAAAAATGCTCGACGTTTTTAAAATCAATAAAGCAAAAAGTGTAAGTGTTGTTTTTTTCATGGTTTCGTTTTTTGTATCCGCTTTTCCAGCCTATAAAGAAACGCATTTTTCTTATTTTATTTAGCAATTTTTCAATTAAAATAATAACCATTTCTTAATGTTATTTGGGCTTTCCACTTCAATCTTTATTTAGGCATTAGGGTGATAACGCCATTGCGCTTTTACTGTATATATACTACACCCAAAATTATATTTGTCCGTATACCCTATTTTTATATTTTTGGTATAGCATAATATGAATAATAAAGAAGAATCAACGGCAATCGAAAACAGTTATCGCACCACACTGCTAAGGGTAAGCGATGCTATTGTAGCCTTGGATGCTAACTGGCGCTACACTTTTTTAAACGATGCCGCACTTGCTACCCATCCTCAGGGCAGAGAAGCTACACTGGGCAAAGTAATTTGGGATGTTCATCCCGATATGATAGGAACTATTTTTGAAGAAAAATATCGCGAAGCGATGAAAAGCGGCCAAGTAGCCGAAGTTGAAAGCTACTATCTTCCAATGGATACTTGGTTTTCGGTTAAAATTTATCCTGATAAAGATGGACTAACCGTTATTTATAAAGACATCACTTTTTCAAAAAAAACTGAAGAGCAAATTAAAGCAAGTCAGCAACAGCTACAACTTATCTACGATTCCGTATCTGACCCTATTTTTTTAGTAGATGTGTTACCTGAAGCTAGATACAAAATCATCTCCATAAACAAAGCATTTACAACAACAACCGGTTTGGATGCCAGTCAAATATTAAATAAATTCATTAATGATATTATACCCGAGCCTTCGCGTCAACTGGTGCTTAATAATTATAACGAAGCGGTAACAAAAAAGAAAATGGTGCAGTGGGAAGAAACAACCCCTTATCCCACAGGTGTAAAAATCGGCATTGTTTACATATCGCCCGTTCTCGATAAAGAAGGCAACTGCACCCAACTACTAGGCGTAGTACACGATATTACCGAACGAAAAAAATCAGAAGAAGACATTAAAGCCAGTCATCAGCAATTACAACTCATATACGATTCGGCATCCGATCCTTTGTTTTTAATTGATGTGTTACCCGAGGGTAAATACAAACTCATTTCAATAAATAAAGCGTTTACAATCTCAACCGGTTTTGCGCCCGAAAGAATATTGAATAAATACATTAATGATATTGCACCCAAGCATTCGCTGCAAATGGTGCTTAACAACTATAAGCAAATAGTAGAAACAAAGAAAATGATGGATTGGGAAGAAACAAACTCATATCCCACTGGTGTTCGCTCGGGCAATGTTTTTGTGTCGCCTATTCTCGATAATGAAGGCAATTGCGTTCAATTGTTAGGCGTGGTGCATGATAATACTGAACGTAAAAAAACGGAAGTATCTATTATTGCCATGAACGAACAGTTACGTAACCTTTCGGCACACTTACAAACCATTCGCGAAGAGGAGCGTACCAAAGTTGCCCGCGAAATTCACGATGACCTTGGGCAACAACTTACCGGGTTAAAATTTGTGCTCACAGCATTAAAAAATAAAAACAATAAAGAATTTCATTTACCACCTGTTGATGAAAGCATTAAAGAAATGCTAACCATGGTAGATGACACCATTGTTTCGGTTCGTCGCATTGCTAAAGAGTTGCGCCCTGGTGTACTCGATGACCTGGGCTTAGAAGCCGCCATTGAGTGGCAGGCACGCGAGTTTGAAGAACGCACCAAAGTAAAAACCGTTCTTAATTCCGAACTGAATAACCAAAATTTTTCTAAAGAAATAAACACAGCCGTTTTCCGTATTTTTCAGGAATCGCTTACCAACATAACACGTCATTCTCAGGCTACCAAAGTAAATGTAAAACTATGCATTCAGTCAAATTATTTAGTGCTTCAGGTTACTGATAATGGCATTGGCATAAGCGACGAACGGAAAAACAACCATTCATCGCTTGGTTTACTTGGAATGAATGAAAGGGCTACCTATCTTAGTGGTACATTTACCATAGAAAAAATGCACGAAGGCGGAACCGGCGTTACAGTAAAAATACCCATAACAATATGAGAGTTTTAATTGCAGATGATCATGCCATTGTTCGAAAAGGATTAGCGTATCTTTTACGCGAAGAGTTTCCGGATGCTGAAATACATGAGGCATCAAATGGTTCTGAGGTTCTCGAAAGAGTACAAAACGGAATCTGGGATGCCATCTTAATTGATATTTCTATGCCCGGTCGCAATGGTCTCGAAATTCTAAAACAAATCCGCGATTTTGGCATCAAAGCTCCTGTATTGGTAATAAGCATGTACCCCGAAGAACAATATGCCGTACGTGTTTTAAAAGCGGGTGCCTCAGGTTTTTTAAATAAAGATACAGCCACCGAGGAGCTTATAACGGCTTTTCATAAAGTGCTTTCGGGTAAAAAATATATTAGCACCTCAATGGCCGAAAAACTGGCCGAAGGTTTTGATACCACTATGGCAAAACCTATAAACGAATTGCTATCCGATCGCGAAATGCAGGTTTTGCAATTAATTGCCACCGGCAAATCAGTAGGCACCATAGCCGAAGAAATTTCGCTTAGTGTAAACACTATTAGCACATACCGCACGCGTATACTCGAAAAACTTAACCTTACCAACAATGCCGAGCTTATGCGTTGCGCCATTGATAACGGGCTGGTTTAAATTTGTAGTGCAAACCGCTACAAAGCTATAGCACTTCTCCCTACTTAATTTGGGTTTTTGTTTTTGTTACTTTGAGCATAGCCTTATTGTGCAATGATACAAAGTGAGCCCCTGCTAACTGTTTTTACAGTCGATGATTCCGAAATCGTTTTCAAAAACATGGGCGTTTGGCTCTCAGAAAATGAAAATATTACCTGGCTTGGTCATGCATTTTCACTGGCAGATGCCTACAAACAAATAGCCGAAAAAAAACCCAAACTGGTTATTTTAGATATCCAGCTAAAGGAAGGTACCAGTTTTGATTTACTCGAATATTTAAGCAAAAATCACCCTGATACAGTGGTAATAATGTTCACTAATAAAACTACCGAGCCCTATCGCAAAAAATGCGAAGAGTTAGGTGCCAAATATTTTTTCGATAAATCTTCCGAGTTCGAAAAAATCCCTCAACTTTTAAAAACGCTATTACAGAGTAAATAATCTACTCTGCCATTTCAATTGAAAGGAGAAAGCTTCTCCTTTGTCATTTCGAAGAAGGAACGACTGAGAAATCTATTTCCAAACACATTTTACTCATTTCTTGCCCTTATTGCTAAAGGTTTTAATTCTTGTCGTGCAAACCGCTACAAAAGTAGAATTTATCACTACAAATAAATGCCGTTTTACACTACTCTTTTTGTTCTTCAATAGATAGAGATTTGTATCATAATTAGTAAGCACAAAAATGACAAAAGTAAAACACATAAACGATACCGACATCTTATGCAGCAAATTGGATAAGGAAGCAACATTTATGCTGGCATTGGTTTTTCTTATTGATTGTGATACAACACGTAAAGTTTCTTCTGCGACTACAAAAAATATCGAAAATAAAAAACAAGTAAAACAAAAGCAATGAAAAAAGAAGGTCTGATTTTAATTATGGAACCTGAACGCATCATTGGCTTAGAGCTTCAGATGTTGTTAGAGAGTAACGGATATTCTGTAACGCAATTTAATGGAGCCGTTTCATTAGATGAATTTAGTGACAAACAAAAGCTCAGAGTAATTATTATAAATATTGATAAAGCCAAAGCAGATGATTTTGCATATATAAAAAATCACTTTTCACTTCCTGAAATTTGTGTTATAGGTTTAAGCGCAAGCAAGCGACTTATAAAAGAACGCGAAGGTGTAAAATTTAGCGAAACTTTTAAAAAACCATTCGATAGTAAAAACATACTATTATTTATTGATAAATGCTGTGCTGTTGATGAATATAAATAGATTGCGAGGCTTTGTTAATACAATAGGGCAGGGGTAACAAAACGTAGTGTAGTTGGTAAGTGTAGTTGTAATTGTTTTGTCCTCTGCTTTTGTTTCTTTGAGCAAGCAAAGAAATGAAGGCGAAAAAGGCTCCTCTACCCTTATTGGTGTTATCAATAACAAAAAACACTAAATTAGTGTAAGCAAATAGCACCCAAATGGAAATTCAAAATATAAAATCGTTTCTCGATTACTACGATAAAATAAGAGCAAGAACCAATCGACTTATAAAAGTAATTCCGCCTCAACACCTTAATTTTGCCTATAAGCCCGGTAAGTTTACAATAGCCGATGAAATAAGGCACATTGCGGCTATTGAGCGTTATATGTTTGCAGAAACCATTGCAGGGCGCAAAAGCGTATACAAAGGTTGCGGAAAAGAATTAGCCGATGGTTATGATAATATAATAAAAATGTTTAACCAATTGCATGAAGAGTCATTACAAATATTTAGCAGTTTAACCAATGCCGACTTAAACAAAAAATGCATCACACCTGCCAATGCCGAAATGGAAATATGGAAATGGTTACGCGCCATGGTCGAGCACGAAATTCATCACCGTGCGCAACTTTATATTTATCTTAATATGCTCGATGTAAAAACCCCTCCAATATTTGGCCTCACGGCCGAAGAAGTAATTGAAAAAAGTAAATAAACCTTCGCCCTTGTTGGTGTTATCACCGGTAAGCAAAAATCAGGTAAGCTAATCATCACTTCATAAGCTTATTGTCAGCACTATCAAGTCCAAGGTCATATATTTCACGTATGCCATCTAATTTCCTGATAAAATCAATCCTCAAATCAACCAAATGTCCCGAATGCATATCAAATACCCAACCATGCACAGTAGGAAATCCCTTTTCCAAATAATGTTTTTGCAAAACAGCCATCTTAATAATATTTATACATTGTTCCTCCACATTCAGCTCAACCAATTTTTTATAACGTTCTCCTTCGTCTGCAACAGCATTAAGCGTATCTCTGTGCAAGCGGTACACATCTCTAACATTTCGTAGCCACGGGTTTAAAATGCCCATGTCTTCAGCTTTCATAGCTGCTTTAATCCCTCCGCAATCATAATGCCCGCACACCACAATATGTTTTACATGCAAGTATGCCACCGCATATTCCACAACCGATGCCGAACTATTATCGTTATTAGGTACAAGGTTAGCCACATTCCTATGAACAAACATCTGCCCGGGTGCCATGCCAGTCATTTCTTCAGCAGTTACCCTGCTATCGCTACACCCAATATAAAGAATTTCCGGGTTTTGTCCTTTTGATAAATGCTCAAAAAAATTGCTGTCCTTGTTTTTTTTCTCAGCTACCCACTTTTTATTATTTTCAAATATTTTTTTGTAGAGTTTCATTTTTTTCGTTCGTAAAGTGGCACAAATTTATAAAATAAATGAAATTTTTAAGTTTCTGTTACTTTTCAAATGGCTTAATTTTCAAACTATTATACTCAAAAATAAAATCATTAAATTAGTCTAATGGAAACTCGATATATAGAATTTGAAAAACTTAGGCATGCTTATATCACTGTAAAAAGTTTTATAAACGAAAAAGGTTATGTCGAAGTTGATTCACTCAACAATAAAATAAGAGCCGACCTTGGGCTTTCAGGTGACGATAATTTAGAACTCTTAGAAGAATTTGTAAAAAAATTCGAACTCGATTATAAAAACTTTAAATACGACGAGCATTTTTATTCCGAAGGCGAGCTTTATGGTTCAGATGCCGCACTTCTTAATCTTCTTAGTTTATCAGTTTGGTTACCATTAAAAACAATCGAATTGCTTACATTCAATAAGTTTAAAATAAGCAAACCTCAATTCCCCGTTACCCCTAACAGACCAGTTTCTGACCTGACATTTAAAGACATGCTTACTTGGTACATCGAAAAAGAATACAAACCAAGTAACACTATTAAATACGAAATAAAAAAATAAAGCAAACACATCCATCCAATTCTGGGACAGGTGTCCACTTAAGTAAATCTAATTACTTTTGTAATACATTTAAAAAACTAAAATGGCACAGCAACAAAAAACATCAAAAGCACTTAACATAAGTCTTTGGGTGGCACAGGTACTTTTAGCAGCAAGTCTTATTTGGGCTGCCTCTCTAAAACTATTTCAATCCACAGATAAATTAGCACAAATGTGGCCATGGGTTGCTCAGGTTCCTAATGCATTGGTAAAGTTTACAGGTCTTGTTGATTTATTGGGTGGTTTAGGTTTAATTCTTCCCGGCTTACTTCGCATACAACCAAAACTTACTTACATAGCGGCATTATGCATTGTGGCATTAATGATTGCAGCTGGCATCTTCCATATTTCAAGAGGAGAAGCATCACAAATAGGTGCAAACGTTGCGTTTGCAGTATTGGCATTATTTATAGCCTGGGGCAGATATAGAGCAGAGCCTTAGTAAAACATCCTGTGTTTCCCTTTTAGTCAAGCAAAAAACATTGCGCAGCTAAACTATTTTATTATATACTCTTTAAAACTTTATTTATAAGTTTTGCACGTGCTTGCAGTTTTTTATTGTTTTGGTCTAAAGCAGTTTTACCGCAAAATAAGTCTAACTCTATTTTGGTTTTAAGTGTCAGTTTTTTCATATGGCAAAATCTGCATTTTGCATAAAATGCGTTTTACATAATTTTTATAAAAACTTACATAAGTTACAAATTTGCCCGCCTCTTGCTTTTTGTTTTTTTTCATCAAACAAAAAGTTAATTATTTTAGTTAAACAACTATCAATTTCAAAAAGCAAAATTATCTTTGTTTCAACAAACAATAATTAAACATGACTATAGCAATCATATCTGCCAGTGTACGTATAGGCCGAAACAGCAACAGAGTAGCTACATTTTTTAAAAATTATATCGAAACCAACAACCTAGCCTCAGCCGAAATCCTCGACCTGCTTCAATATCAGTTTCCCATTTTTGATGAGCGATTAAAATTTCAAAAAACCCCCTCGCCAAAAACAATTGAGTTTGCTCAAAAAATAAAATCGGCCGATGGCGTTATCATAGTAACACCCGAGTACAATGGCGGCTATCCCGCAAGTTTAAAAAACGTTGTCGACCTTCTTATCGATGAATGGAAAAAAAAGCCAATTGCCATTGCAACCGTTTCAGCAGGTGCTTTCGGTGGCACGCAAGTAATTATGTCTCTTCAGTTTTCTTTATGGAAAATGCAGGCATGGGTGGTTCCGGCCATGTTTCCTGTACCAAAAGTGAGCGAGAGCTTTGATGAACAAGGTAACCCAACTGATAATCCGGGTACAGAAAAAAGAGCCAAATCTTTTATTGATGAATTGCTTTGGTGTATCGAAGCTAAAAAACGAATGACAAATTAAATATGAGCATTATAAATAAACTGGCTTTTTCCTTAAATCGCCGCGATGAGGTACCCAATCAGCAACTCGCCCAACAAATAGCTGATGTTAACGATACAAAAGCTGTAAAAGAAGTAGTTGAAAACCTTAATCATAAAAACAAAAACATACAAAGCGATTGCATTAAAGTACTCGATGAAATTGCTAAGCTAAATCCCAAACTTGTAGCCAATTACGCTCCCGAGCTTATAGCCTTACTTGATAATAAAAACAACCGTTTGCAATGGGGTGCTATGGCAGCATTAGATTCGATGACAAACCAAAACCCAAAAGCAATTTATGCTGCGCTCACAAAAATAATTGCCTGTGCCGATAAAGGATCCGTAATCACTAACGACCATTGCGTAGGCATCCTCATAAAACTATGCGCCATAAAAGAGTATGCGGCCAATTCTTTTGCCTTGTTAAACGAGCGTTTACTAATAAGTCCTACTAATCAACTACCCATGTATGCCGAAAATGCCCTACCCATTATAACCGAAAAAAATAAACCCATCATTATTAAAACACTAAGCTCGCGTCTCAACGAAATCGAAAAAGAAACCAAACGCAAACGGGTCGAAAAAGTTTTGAAAAAACTAAAAGGGTAAGCTAAATCAAAAAATATTTCCGTTTTTTTAGAGCCGAAATTTCTTCATTCAACCGATAGTGTTATTGTTTTCTCTCATAGTTAAGCAATACTACACCATCTTTCTCAAACACACGGCTCGATACCAGTTTTAATTCCAAATTACTTTGTATGCCTTCAAAAATAGAAGTGCCTTTGCCTAGCGCAACAGGGTCAAGCATAATAGTATATTGGTCAATTAGCCCCGCGTCAGATAGTTGTGTAAGCAAACTTCCGCTGCCTAAAATAGTAATGTTTTTTTTCGCGTTTTGCTTAAGTTGTTTTATTTGTTCAACAAGGTCTCCTTTCAGTATGGTTGTGTTATTCCAATCCACATTTTTTAAGGTTTTCGAACAAACTATTTTTTCCGATTTATTCATGTTTTTTGCCATTATCGGAAATAACTCGGCTGCCATTGGTGTTGGCCAAAAGCTTGCCATCATTTCGTAGGTTTTTCGTCCAAAAAGCAATATGTTATCTGCACTCGAAGCTTCGTTTGCAAATTTGCCGGCTTCTTCCCTATGGCTGTGCCAAGTTGTATCCTCGTTTTGACCTTTAAAAAAGCCATTAAGGGTAATAAATGTAAAAGATGTTAGTTTATTCATTTGTTTTTTTAGCAAAGTAACAACAGGATATTTGGCAAAACATTGACCTAGGTCAAAAAATCATTTCGATTTCAATCGGCTTAATGTTTCCTGTTTTATATCAAGGTAAGAGGCTAGTATTTTATTAGAAACGCGTTGCACTATTTTAGGGTTTTCTTTTATTAATTGCTTGTACCTTTCTGTTGCCGATAAAGTAACTAAGCTTTCAATTTTTCTATTTTGAAAAGAATAAGCCATTTCCATTATTTTTAAATAGAAATTTTTCCATGCCTGAATTTCATCTGCCAAACGGTAAAAATCTTTATAGCTGATAGCTAAAACCTCTGTGTTTTCTAAGGCATCAATAAACTCGAAAGATGGTTTTTGCGAAATAAAACTGGTAAGTGCAGTACCAATAGATGGCTCAATCATCAGATACCGTGTTTTTTCGTGACCTTGCTTGGTTATAAAATAGGTTCTGATGCACCCACTATTAATAAAATAAAATTCTTTGGCTATATCGCCTTCACATAATAAAATCTCATTCTTTTTAATCAATCGTGTTTTAAAACAATCAACCACCTTATCCAAATCTTTCCCGTCAAAGACTGAAAACATTTGTATCAATTGTTTTAAATTATTTTTTGCTTCCATTTTAATTATAAATACAAAATTATAAAAATAAGGTAGAGTGTCTGCTTGGTTATGGCATCTTATAAGTGGCTTTAGTTTTTTTTGGCATTATACAACACAATATGTATGTTTACTATATTAAACCACAAAATAAAACACTATGGATAATTTAGCATTAAGCACACAAAAAGCTTGCAACGCATTAATTAATGCCGGCCTTACCGAAGATGGCATTTTAGGTAATGCATCAAATGCAGCAACAGCAAACTTAATAGCTAAACTTCAAAATATTTTTTCGCAAAAAAATTATACCTGGGGCACAAACAATCTTATAGGCATACGCATGAGTGATGTGTACACAAATGAGTTTACAGATTATGGAGCTATAATAACTGATACCAAATTAATTGCCTATCCTAAATCAACCAAGCCTGGTTTAACCTATTTAAACCATCCGGATAATGCGGCAGGTTGCGCCTGTCTTAAAGAAGGCCAGTATGTTGGTATGTGGAATTTTGTGGATGCTTATGGCGGTTGGACCGGCGACCCTTATATGCAACAGGTAGGAAATTGTACTGTTTACCGAGAGGTTAATCATGGCGATTCTATAAACCGTAGCTCACTAATAAACACAGGAGTATTTGGTATAAATTTTCATACATGGAAAAACTTCAACAGTAACCTGGTTCAAAATCTTAGTGCCGGTTGTCAGGTTATGGACGAAAATGTATTGGTAGGTGAGTTGCTGCCTTATATCCAACAAACATTTAAAGGCACTCAAACAACATATACGTTGTTACACATTAATGATTTTAATGTAAGTGCATAAGTTCATTAATTAAATTATAGTTCCTGTCTTTTTTACTCTGTTTAATTTATTTCTTTTATTAGTTTTGCGTCCATAAAACATAAACCAATTAAACCTACCTATATGAAAACAGTAAAACTAACAGTGCTTGCCTTATTTATGGTGTTAACAAACCTAGTTTGCGCGCAAGAGTCGGAAATGAAAAAAATAAGCACCGAAGAAAAAGTGAAAGTAGAAACCAAAGATTTGACACAAAAGTTAAATTTAACCCCGGCTCAAGAGAAAACAGCAGGTTCAGCCATTTTACAACGCATACAACAGCAAGAAGCTGATAAAGAAAAATTTAAAGGCGATAAAGAAGGTTTAAAAGAAGCGCATAAAACAAATAACCAGTCTTTCGAAAAAACTATAAAAGGTTTACTTACTGCCGACCAATTAAAAAAGTATGAGCAAATGCTTGTCGAAAAATTGTAACCTTAATAAATAATAAACTTCAAAAAACCTTTTGTACATAGTACAAAAGGTTTTTTATTAACCAAAAATTAGTACGACTCACTGCAACGCTAATACTCGCCTGCAACAATACTCTACTTACGCCACATCAGCAAATAAGTTAAGGGACTTAAAAGTTTTGTTATAACGTCTGTAATTAAATCAAAATAGTAAGGCTTGTAGTCGAATAGCCATATATAATGATAAGGGAGGCATCTTTATTAACTTTAATGTTTATTTTTGTTAATAGGGCAAACCATTTTGTATCGTAATTAGTACAATCAACCCTATGTGATAAACTAAGCTGCAAATTAGCCACCTCGCACAATACACCAACCTATAGCTTAGGCAAGGCACTAGCCACTTTTTTAACAGAATTGCTAACCTGCCCATAAAAGCTAATGTTTCTAAAAACTATAAGTAAAAACAGCCATTTTTTCATTATATAAACAGACAAATAATCGCGGTTACACTTATGTAAGTGTTGTAATTGATAAGTATTTTAGTTTAAATTTGCTGCAACTAAAACTAAACCCTTAAGTTGCGTCTTGCAAAATGAGCGAAGAAAAACAAAAAATATTACTGGTAGATGATGATGATGTTTTTGGCTTCATTCTGAAAAAATTTCTCGAAGCAAAAAATTTCTTGGTAGATAAAATTAATAACAGCAAAGAAGCCTACGCTCTGTTTAATAATCATACGTACGATTTGTGTTTACTTGATGTTATGATGCCTCTTAAAGATGGCTTTACGCTGGCTAAAGAAATAAAAGCCAAAGTACCCGATATGCCTATTATTTTTATTACCGCCAATTCCATAAAGGAGCAAACCTTGATAGGCTTTGATGCCGGTGCCGATGATTATATACGCAAGCCCTTCGAAATGGAAGAACTTTTTTTGCGCATGCAAGCCATTCTGCGCCGCAGCGTAAAACCACAAGTGCATTCTGATAACGATTTTGCAAATGTTGCTATTGGGCAGTACACTTTTAATTTCAATACACACACACTTACCCTTGGCAAAAACAAACGCAAACTAACCACTAAAGAGGCGCAACTACTGCATCTTTTAGTGCTTAACCAAAACCAACTACTCATTCACTCGGTTGCCATGCAATCAGTTTGGCACCATGCCGACCACCTTACCCACCGCAGTATGGATGTTTTTATAACCAAGCTGCGCAAATATTTAATAGATGACCCCAATGTCGAAATTTTAAATGCACGTGGTCAGGGTTACAAACTTTTGGTTAAATCATAACTCACAACCGTTATGCAAAAAATCTATTTCTCAATAATTATAATAGTAGCCTTGCTAACAACATCTTGCAAAAAAAGTTACACCTGTACTTGCACCTATACAACACCCAACACAAATGGGGGGCCAAGTTTTACTTCTACTAAACTTACCACCGTTAACGAAACCTCTACCACAAAAGCTCAAAACACATGCACGGCCAGTGCCCAGGCAACAGCTTCACCAAGTCACACAACCGTATCTTGTAACGTACTATTAAATTAAACTGGTTTTTTATCAGAGGTTCTGCTTGCTTAAAGAGTTAAACTTAGCCATTCCCTAGCTTGGGTATCAATCCTAATAGCTCCATCAAACAATTTTATTATATTTGTTTTGAGCTATATGAAATTCGCAAAATACATTTTACTTCTTTTTATCTCCCTACACCTCTGCGCCCAAAAAACAGATTCTATACAACAACTCCTAAAAACAGATAAAGAAGATACCACTAAACTAAAACACCTTATTTATCTCTGTTGGACATTTCGCAGCATTGGCAGTTTCGATACCGCTTTAGTATATGGCAATAAAGCAATAACATTGGCAAATACTTTACAATATAAACGGGGTATGGCCAAAGCCTATAACACAGTAGGTAATGTTTATCACGACCAATCCGATTATCCGCTGGCATTAAATTTTTATTTAAAAGCTTTAAAACTGTATAAAGAAGCAGGATATAAAAATGGCATCGGTTCTTGTTACACAAACATTGGGCTTGTATATTATTATCAGGCCAATTACCCAAAGGCATTAGAGTATTATTTAGAAGATTTAAAAATCCGAATCGAAACTAACGATAAAATTTGTATAGCAACTTGTTATAGTAACATGGGACTTGTCTACGTCGAACAATTCGATTATAAAAAAGCTTTAGATTATTACGAGAAGGCATTAAAAATAAATATCGACCTCAAAGAAAAAAAAGGCATTGGCGATTGTTATCTAAACATTGGCATTGTTTATCATAATTTAAATAACCATAAAGATGCATTAAACTACTACTTAAAATCTTTAAAAATAACCGAGGAAACAAATGATATACAAGGCATTGGCACCTGTTACAGCAATATTGGTAATGTGTATTTCGATATAAAAAATTATTCTAAGGCACTCGAGTATTATTTAAAAGATTTACGAATTAAAGAAGACATTGGCGACAAACAAGGCGCTATTGTGTGTTATATTAACATAGGTGGTTTGTATTTAGCCACTTCTGATTTTAAAAACGCTATACAATCCTGCAACAAATGTGTTCAAATAAGTAAGCAAATTGGTTATATCGAAGGAGAGCGTTTAGCCCACGAAAATTTAGCAAAGGCATACAGCAATATAGGTAATTATGAAGAAGCTTACCGAAATGAGGTAATATTTAAACAACTAACCGATAGCATTTTTAATGCGGATAACAGCAAGCAACTCGGCGATATGAAAACCAAATTCGAAGTCGAGAAAAAAGAAGCCGAACTAAAATTAAAAGCTGAGGCGGCCGAGCTTATCAATAATCAGGAAAAAAAGCAACAGCAATTTATTATTTATGCCGTAGTATTTGTATTAATCATTGTATTTGTATTTTCCGGTTTTCTGTTCCGTCGTTTTAAAATCACCCAAAAGCAAAAACACATCATTCAATTGCAAAAAGACGAGGTCTCTCGCCAAAAACATTTGGTAGAAGAACACCAAAAAGAAATCATTGATAGCATCACCTATGCCAAACGTTTACAGCAAGCCATCCTGCCCGCCGATAGTGAAATAAAAAAGCACCTGCCTAATAATTTTATTTACTACCAACCAAAAGACATTGTTGCCGGCGATTTTTATTGGATGGAACATTTAGACGCTATTACTTTTATAGCCGCAGCCGATAGCACAGGGCATGGCGTACCGGGTGCCATGGTTTCAGTTGTTTGTAGTAATGCCCTTAACCGTGCCGTAAAGGAATTTGGCTTACGCGATACCGGAAAAATACTGGACAAAACCCGCGAACTTGTTTTAGAAACTTTTGAAAAAAGTGGCGAGCAAATAAAAGATGGCATGGATATTTCTTTGTTATCCATCCATAAAAGCAAACAACAAATAAACTGGTCTGGTGCGAACAACCAACTTTGGTATATATCAAATAATAAATTGATAGAAGTAAAGGCAGATAAACAACCCATAGGCAAAACCGATAACCCAACACCTTTTACAACACACCACATTGCATTAAACCCTAACGATATTTTTTATTTAATGACCGATGGCTATGCCGATCAGTTTGGTGGTACTAAAGGAAAAAAATTCAAGTACAAACAATTGGAAGATTTAGTAATTGCAAACAGTGATAAATCACTTGACGAACAAAAGCAAATTCTCACCACAACATTCAATAACTGGAAAACAAATCTCGAACAAGTAGATGATGTTACTATCATCGGTATTAAAATGTAGCAAATTTTTTGTTCGGGTAGTTTTGCGTAAATTGCACCTTCATAAAAACTCATGCATGAAAAAATTACTTTCGTTTTTTGTTACCGCCTATTGCTTACAAACAAATGCTCAAATAATAAACACCTTTGCTGGTAACGGAACATCCGGTTATTACGGCGATGGCGGACAGGCTACTGCTGCTGAATTTAATGGGCTAAAGGGTGTAGCGATAGATGCCGCAGGTAACGTGTATACCGGAGACACAAATAATGAACGTGTACGCAAAATAAGTTCATCAGGAATTATAACAACTTTTGCCGGAAATGGAACAAATGGTTATACAGGAGATGGAGGGCAGGCAACCGCTGCTGCATTAAGTCACCCAACCATTCTATTTGCAGATGCTGCGGGTAACATATATGTGTCGGCTAATTACGAAACCATACGCAAAATAGATGCTACAGGCATAATAAGCACTTTTGCCGGAAACGGATTGGGTGGTTTTAGTGGAGATGGCGGACCCGCAACTTCGGCCGGATTATATTGTGATCAGGGCGGAGCGGCTATGGATGCAGCAGGTAATGTATATATAGCTGATTATAATAATCAGCGCGTACGTATGATAAATACAGCGGGTATAATAAGCACTTTTGCCGGAAATGGGACAGCAACTTTTTCAGGAGATGGTGGCCCTGCAACTGCGGCCGGATTAAATTATCCGGTTAGTGTAGCGGTAGATGCAGAAAACAATGTATATATTTCTGATAATTCTGATAACCACATACGTGTGGTAAATACAGCAGGTATAATAAGCACCTTTGCAGGAAATTCATCATCAGGTGGTTATACCGGAGATGGTGGCCCCGCAAATGCTGCAAACATATATGGCCCGCAAGCTATGGCAATAGATGCCGCGGGTAACTTCTATTTTTCTGACGGAAATAATATGAGAGTGCGCATGATAAATACGGCCGGCATTATAACAACCATAGCTGGAAACGGAACACAGGGCTACTCCGGAGATGGTGGACAAGCAACTGCCGCGGCATTTTACCCATTGGGTGGGATTGCATCTGATGCTGTAGGCAATATATATCTTGTTGATGGAGCTAACGGACGTATACGCATAGTAAGCGCGCCTTTAACCATAACTGTAAACTCACCTACCATATGTGCAAATGCCTCTGCAACCTTAACGGCAAGTGGTGCTACAACTTATTCATGGAGCACCGGAGCAACAACTGCCAGTATTGTAGTTAGCCCAACAACTGCAACAGTTTATACTGTTAGTGGAGTCTCAGGCAATTCTTCAGGTGTAGCCACAACAACTGTAACAATAGATGCACCAACTATAACTACTATGGGTAATACAACAGTTTGTGCAGGTTCCTCTACAGCAATTACGGCAGCAGGTGTAGCTACATATACTTGGGCACCCCTTACTGGTTTAGATGTTACTTCAGGCCCCAATGTTAATGCAAGTCCAACTGTAAACACAACGTATACTATATCGGGCACCAATGCAAATGGTTGTACTGCCTACAATATAACAACTGTAACCGTAAACTCCTTGCCAATTGTAACTGCTGTTGCAGCTTCACAATCAATTTGTTTGGGCACAAATACAAATATTACAGCAAGTGGTGCTAGTAGTTATTCTTGGCAACCTGGCGGAAGTTTAAGTTCAACAATATCAATAAATGTTATTTCGTTTCCTATCGTTAGCACAAACTATACATTAACCGGCACCGATGTAAATGGTTGTACAAATACAGATACAGTTACTATAACCGTAAACCCTTTGCCAGCCATTACAATTGCTGCAACTTCGCAAACCCTTTGTCCGCATATAAACACAACGCTTACCGCAAGCGGTGCTAGTAGTTATTTTTGGCAACCCGGTGGAAGTGTAAACTCAACAAATGCTGTAAGTGTTACTGCATTTCCTAACATTAACACAACCTATACATTAACCGGAACTGATGTAAATGGTTGCACCAATACAGATACAATTACTATAACAGTAAACCCCGGACCAAATATGTACACAGGTGGTGCCAACATTTCTTGCTTTGGTGTTTGCGATGGCAACACAACGCTTACAGGTAGTTGCATAACCTACACTTGGTCAACTGGTGCTAACACGGCAACTATTTCAAATTTATGTGCAGGTCAGTATACTGTATCGGGTACCGATGCCAATGGTTGTATCGATTCCGTTATCGCTTATGTAACACAACCAACTGCTATAACAGCTTCCCTTACTTCATACACTAATATTGTTTGCGCAAACACTTGCGATACCTTATATAGTTCGGCAACCGGAGGCGCAGCACCTTATAATTATGATGTTGAACCAGGTGGTATAAATAAACCAACATCTCCGGCGTGTCCTACAACTACCACCAATTATACATTGTATGTAACCGATGCAAACAATTGTAAAGATTCGGTTGTTACAACCGTAAACGTAAATCAGTTCGATAACATTGTTGGTACAGTTACCGATACCGGTGCAAGTCCTTTACTAATATCAACCGGTAAAGTATATTTATATGTTCAACAATTAACTGCCGATTCAGCAAAAGATTCTACCAATATTAGTTCGGGCTCATACACATTCAGTAATGTAACACCGGGTAATTATTATGTAAAAGCTGTGGCCGACCCAATATTATATCCGGGTGCCGTACCAACTTATTTTAGTACGCGTGTTCTGCCTGCCTTCACTTGGGATTCTGCCGGTGTAGCATCTACTTTTTGTTCGGGTGTTAACGATAAATTTGATATTACTATGATTGAATTACCTGCCGCAACAGGTTCAGGCATTATCAGTGGCATTATTACTCAAGACCCCAGCTACGGACACAGATTAGCTTACAACGGACACAATTCGGTAATGGGTGCTCCGTTAAAAGGCATCGATGTAAAATTAGGTCGTAACCCCGGTGGAGGTTGTGCTGCACGTACCACAACTGATACTTCGGGCTCTTACACATTTACACATGTAGATACAGGTAGTTATTATATTTATGTAGATATACCAAACTACGGCATGGATAGTACACGCCAGGTAACCATTACACCACAAAGCACCGTAAGTGTTAACAACAACTACTCAGTCGATTCTAATGTAGTTTATATCGATACAACTCAAACCATAAGATCTTGTGCCGTTATTTTAGTTGACTCAAGTAATTTAAGCAATGTACTTTGCGGAGGCGCAGTTACTTTCTTTATTCCTGCAAACTGCATTTCATATCCGTATGTGTATGCCGTCTGGAGTTCTTCATCTTGTCAATCCATGCCAACGGCTACTCTTACACCAGGCACAACGTATACAGTAAATAACCTATGTTCTTGTGGCGCGCAACAAACTTATACAGTAATATTTACCAACAGCCCCACCACACACGATAGTGTGTATGCAGACTTCAATATAACAGTAACGGCACCAATGGGCATAAACCAATTAAATGCAGCGAACAATAAAATAAATATTTACCCAAATCCAGCACAAAACAATTTTACCATTGAAGTTTCAAGTACCGAGAAACAAACTGTTTCTGTGTTCGATGTAAATGGCAAACAAGTTTTATCTCAAACCATAAATGGTACAACTAACATTAATGCAGGCAATTTAATTTCTGGTGTTTATAATATTAGCGTTACAAATAATTATGGCGTAACAAACACACGCCTGGTTATTGTTAAGTAAATGCACTAATTTTTTACCAAAGCCTCGCAAGTGCGAAGCTTTTTTTATGAAATAAAAATCCATTTTACTACATTTAGTAAAATTGCTATCTTCATTGTATGAGATGTGCAAAATATATTTTACTTCTTTTTATATCTCTGCACATCCATGCTCAAAATATCGATTCGCTGTCAAAAATTTACCATGACCAAAATCAGTCAGATACCAACCGCCTTAAAGCCATTTACGACATCGCTTGGACCTACATATACACCAACCCCGATACGGCAATTATTTTAGGCAATCAGCAACTTCAGTTAGCGCAAACTACTAAACAAAAAAAATACGAAGGCATTGCACTTAAAACCATTGGCGTAGCCTATCTAAATAAAGATAACTCGCAAAAAGCGCTCGAGTATCTTTTACGTGCCTTAAAAATAAACGAGGAAATTGGCGACAAGCAAGGCATCGGTTCATGCTCAAATAATATTGGTGCTGTGTATCAGTATCAATCTAATTACACCAAGGCATTAGAGTATTATTTAAAGTGCCTAAAAATTAGCGAAGAGCGTGGCGATAAACAATGGATAGGGGCTTGCTACAGCAATATTGGCCTTATTTATGGTAATCAACACGATTATAGAAATGCCTTAGATTTTCATTTAAAAGCGTTAAAAATACGCGAGCAAATAGGTGATAAGCAAGGTGTAGCCACTTGCTATAATAATATAGGCATTGTTTACATCACCACATCCGATTACGTAAAGGCACTTGAGTATCAATTAAAATCCTTAAAAATCAGTCAAGACATTGATGACCAACAAGGCATAGCTAATTCCTATGGCAACATCGGCGATATTTATATGGATAAAGAAGACTATCCCAAAGCACTCGAATACCAATCAAAATCTATAAAACTCCGTAAAGTAATTGATGATAAACAAGGACTTGGAGTTTCGTATAACACAATGGCCGAGCTCTACAACAAATTAACCAATTATAAATCGGCTGTAGCCTATAGCGATTCATGTTTGCAAATAGCCAGGCAAACCGAGGATATCGATTTAGAACGACAAGCCTATCAAAATTTATCTACAGCTTACGCTAAAACAAACCGACATAAAGATGCCTACGATTATTATGTAAAATACGTAAGCCTAACCGATAGTATTTTTAATGCTGATAATAGTAAACTACTGGGCGATTTAAAAACAAATTTCGAAGTCGAAAAACGCGAGTCCGAACTTAAAGCCATGGCCGATGCCCAACAAGCCATTTCCGATGTCGAAAAAAAACGTCAACAATTTGTTATTTATGCTGGTTCAGCTATGTTTGTGTTGGTGCTAATTTTTGCTGGCTTTATGTTTAACCGTTTTAAGGTAACGCAAAAACAAAAACGCATTATCGAAAAACAAAAACATTTTGTTGAGGAAAATCAAAAAGAAATCATTGATAGCATAACCTATGCCAAGCGTTTACAGCAAGCCATCTTACCAGCTGATAACGAAATAAAAAAACACCTTCTCAATAGTTTTATTTACTACCAGCCCAAAGGCATCGTTGCTGGCGATTTTTATTGGATGGAGCACCTCGATAACATCACCTTTATAGCCGCGGCTGATAGTACCGGGCATGGTGTGCCGGGTGCAATGGTTTCAGTTGTGTGTAGTAACGCTTTAAACCGTGCCGTAAAAGAATTTGGCTTACGCCAAACCGGAAAAATATTGGATAAAACCCGGGAGCTTGTTTTAGAAACCTTCGAAAAAAGTGGCGAAGAAATTAAAGACGGCATGGATATTTCTTTACTGGCTATTGATAAACACCGTCAGCAAATCAATTGGTCTGGTGCCAACAACCAACTTTGGTATATATCAAACGATGCCTTAATAGAAATTAGAGCTGATAAACAACCCATTGGCAAAACCGACCATTCAAAACCATTTACCACACATACCATACAATTAAATAAAGCCGATACATTTTATTTGATGACCGATGGTTACGCCGACCAATTTGGTGGCGATAAAGGAAAAAAATTCAAATACAAACAACTCGAAGATTTATTAATGGCTAACCACTATAAATTGTTAGACGAGCAAAAAAATATCCTAGCACAATCTTTCAACACCTGGAAAGGCCATTTAGAACAGGTAGATGATGTAACCATCATCGGTATTAAAATTTAACGTTATTAAGTTTTCTCAATTTTATTATCTTAGCTACTTAATCAATTTTGTATGAAAAAACTTTTATTTCTTCTTTTATTACTTTCTGTCAAACAAGTAAATGCACAGGTAAGCTGCATGTTAAACATTAAACCTCGCATACAATGGCCTAACAACAATGGTTATTGTGGCGAAAATTCTATTCAGGCTTGCGGTTTGTATTATGGTAATTATATTTCCGAAGGCTTGTGTCGCACAGTTGCCGGAGGCGAGTTGCTTCTTTATGTAAACGATACTACAGCACTCGAAGCTTTTTCGTTTACTTATAAAGAGTGGAATCCTAATGCCAACACACCTCAGTACACAACTTATTTAAATTGGGTAAAACAATATTTATATAATAAACAACCCGTTATTATTGCCGTTTATGTAAGCGGTATGACAGACCCCGATTACGACCACATCATTCCTGCTATTGGTTTTAAAGCAACAAACGTAAACACCTATACGGCTACCGATTCACTAACCTACAACTCTAATTTCGATACAGTTCCTTTCACACGTGTTTTCTCAACACTTTATGCAACGCGTGCACAAGCTGGTAATTCAGCTTTTTTTCCGTACTATATACCTAAAAATGTAGATTATGCCGTTGCCGTTACAGGTAATAAAGACCCTAATCATTTTACTAAACCTGTTCATATCGATTTAGATTCTAACGACGAGCCCAATGTAAGCCTTGGTGCAAACCCTTGCGTATTAAAAGCAACCATCACCGCCGATTCTCTTACCTCCGGGCAATCGTATGCTTTGTTGCGTTACAATAATTATCAAACGGTTCCTTCACTAACATTTACTCCGGCAGGTGCAAGCTCCGTGGTTTATTTTACGGCGACAGCTACAACTAAAACTCTGGCAGATACTTTCATGTCTAACACCGCAGTTTTTTATCGCTGTGTTCCTTATACACTTTTGGGTATCTCAACATTCAATGCACAACAAACAATTTCAATTTATCCCAACCCTGCGCAAAATAATTTCATTATCGAAACTACAAAGGCTGACGAACAAACCCTCGAAGTATTTGATATAAATGGTAAACATGTTTTAGTACAAACTATAAATACTAAAACAATTATTGATGTAAGCAATTTATCTGCTGGTGTTTACAACATTAGCGTTACAAGTAACAATGGTGTAATAAACAAACGCTTGGTTATAGTTAAATAACATTAATATGTAAGATTTTAGCAAATCTTGTAGTTTTTGCCTCCGTTTTTTGGCTTAATTTTATCACTCGCAAATAATTTTGTTTTTAGCATCAAGCATGAAAAAAACAACCATAATCCTTACAATTCTACTGTTGTTTTCGTTGTATGAGTTGTATATTATTTCTGCATTATATAACGATCAGGCTGGTATGTCCGAAATCTTGGCAGGGGTTTCAAATCAAAAAATATCACAAGCAGAAATTACCCAACTCAACGATTTTAAATTCGAAATAAATTCTTGGCGTACAATTTATATTTTATATATTTTGTTTTTCGTTTTCTATGTAGTCCGCATGTTTTTAAAAGCACTTAGGCCTGCTAATTAACATAAATTATATTTTCAAAAGCTCAACAAGGTTATTTTGGCATTGTAGTTGTTTAACAGTTATAACCTTAAACAAATGCTATGCAAAAACTACTTTTATTCGCCTTGTTGTTCGTAAGTGTTTTTCAAACCAAAGCACAGTACACAAACCAAACTACAAACCCCGATTCTATTATTACCACCAGGCATTATCGCCGCCACAATTATTATCAAATGAATAACAGGGCGATGGGTAACGATTATCTTTTAGCGCGTTTAAATAAATTTCAATCTTCAGCCAACGAGTTGAGTCGTTCAAAAATTCATCTTACACTATCATTTATGTTTTTAAGCGCCTTTGCTATGGCTTATATAGTTCCAAATCCAACTTCGCTTCTTTTTAGCATTATCGGCGTTCCTTCTTGTTTAATTGAATCGGTCATTGCGCGTAAACA
>JABDCR010000040.1 GCA_013288015.1 Bacteroidota bacterium
AGAACTTTTTTTTAAAGAACATAGCATAAAGACAGAAGAAATAGATTTTTTACTTTTTTGTGCTCAGGAGTTTGATCATTATACCCCCACCACTGCATGCATTATTCAGGATAGATTGAATTTACCTAAAACCTGTGGGGCATTAGATTATAATTTGGGCTGTAGTGGCTTTGTATATGGTTTAAGTCTTGCTAAAGGATTAATAGAATCGGTAGGTTTAAAAAATGTTTTACTAATTACTTCATCTACGTTAACAAAAAAGTTTCATCCTAAGGATAAAAGTTCAAAATTTGTTTTTGGCGATGGAGCTGCAACCACACTGATTTCTACTAGAGAACTACCTAATGGAATTGGAAAATTTGTTTTTGGCACAGATGGTAGCGGTAAGAATAAAATTATAGTAAAAGATGGTGGGGCTAGAAATGCAATAACAGAAACATCAATTAAAGATTTTACAGATGAGTATGGGAATACAACAAATGACTCAAGCTTTTACATGAATGGAACAAGTGTATTTATTTTTGGCTTAAAAACGGTGCCAAAAATAATTATGGAGTTGTTAGAAAAAGAAAATAAAACAATAGAAGATATAGATTTATTTATTTTTCATCAGGCTAATTTGTTTTTAATTGATTCTATCAGAAAAAAGTTAAAAATTACTGAACAAAAAACCTTTAATTTTATGGAAAATGTAGGAAATACCGTATCTTCATCCATTCCAATTGCATTGTATGAGGCTATAAAGTGCGGCAAGGCAAAAAAAGGAGATACTATTTTGGTAGTAGGTTTTGGCGTTGGTTTATCATGGGCCGCAACCACTATAAAATTATAAACGGTAAATATAGAAAGCATGGATATTGGGGATTTTATAAAAAAAATTGAAAACGAAATAGAAGAGATTACACCAGGTGTTTTGAAGGCTGATACTAATTATAGAAATATTCCAGGGTGGAGTTCTATGCATGCACTTATTATTATTGCTTTGATTGATACAGAATACAATGTTACCATTACAGGAAGTGATATACGTAGTTGCCAAACTGTAAATGATTTATTTACTATTGTAAAAAGTAGGGTTTAATGGCATTTTTATCCGTAAATAACATAAGTATAAAAGGCATTGCAGCCTGCGTACCAAAATTTACAGAGAGTAATTTGGATTATGGTTGGATTTCACTACAAGAACGTGAACTACTTATTAAAACTACCGGAATTAAAAACAGAAGAATTGCAGCTGACGCTGTTTGCACGTCTGATATGTGTTACGAGTCGGCTGAAGCACTTATAAAAGAAGCCAAAATAGATAGGAACGAAATAGATATATTATTATTTGTTTCACAATCTCCCGATTATTTTTTACCTGCTACCAGTATAATTTTACAAGACAGATTAAAGCTTCCTAAAACAACTATGGCCTTTGATATACAATTAGGATGTTCCGGTTATGTATATGGCTTATCTGTTATTAGTAATTTAATGAGTTCGGGTCAGTTTAAAAAGGGATTATTATTAGTTGGTGATAAATCAAGTTTTTCTCAGTCCAAAAAAGATAAAAGTACCTATCCGATTTTTGGAGATGCAGGTACGGCTACTTTACTTGAGTATAATGGACAAGCAGAGAAAATAGATTTTAATTTACAGAGTGATGGTGCGGGGTATAAATCTATTATCATAACTGATGGTGGAACTCGTAACCCTTACAAATCTTCATCAGAAGATTTGGTTGAAGTGGAGCCAGGTATTATTAAAAGCGCCAAAAATTTAGTTTTAGATGGCGTTGAAGTGTTTAACTTTTCGTTACGTGAAGTTGTACCAAACATAAATGGCTTATTAAATTATACCAACACAACCTTGGATGAGTATGATTATATAGTGTTTCATCAGGCAAACAAATTAATTACAGAAACAATAAGAAAGAAATTGAAAGTAGCTCCTGAAAAAGTGCCTTACTCCATTCATGATTATGGTAACACTAGTTCAGCTTCTATTCCCTTAACTATTGTTACTCAATTAGGGCATTTAGTTAAAAACAATTCTTTAAGACTTTTGTTATCTGCGTTTGGTGTTGGTTTGTCATGGGGCTCGGCTCGTTTAAAAATATCTGACATTGTATGTCCTAAACTTATTGAGATATAGTTAGTATGACACCTTTTCATTTACAACATAAAACTATTTTGGTTACCGGCGCTTCTTCCGGAATTGGGCAACAAGTAGCTATAAGTATTTCTGAAATGGGTGCTAATGTTGTTATTACAGGGAGAAATGAAGGGCGTTTAACGGATACATTTAAAAAATTAAAAAATACAAACCATCAACAAATTATTGCTGATATAACAAACGAAAGTGATTTACAACAAATGATAAAAGTAGTGCCTATGCTAGATGGCATTGTACATTGTGCAGGCGTTGTAAAACCTTTTCCTATAAAATTTATATCTAAAGAAAAAATAAAAGAAACCTTTACTGTTAATTATGAAGCACAGGTAGAGTTAATGGCACAGATAACACGGAATAAAAAATTAAACAAACAAGCGTCTATAGTTTTTATTTCATCCATTTCAGCAGCTCATCCTCATAAGGGTGGAGCTTTGTATGCAGGCTCTAAAGCAGCTTTAGAATCTTTTAGTAAAGTAATTGCACTTGAATTTTATACTATGGGCATTCGATCTAATTGTATAGCAGCAGCTATGGTTAAAACACCTATGTATGAATATTCAGAACAAAATGCATCAAAAGAAACTATGGATGAACATATAAATAAATATCCGTTAGGGGTAGGGAAACCTACTGATATAGCTAATGCAACTATATTTTTATTATCTGATGCCAGTAAATGGGTTACCGGTACAACTATTACATTAGATGGTGGTTTTTTATTGGGAGGAATGTAAATAATGAATAAAACAGACATATCTATAGTAGTACCGGTTTTTAATAGTGCAGAAATGTTGCCTGAGTTATATACACGTGTTAATGATACCTGTATAAAGCTTCAAAAAAAATATCAGTTACTTTTTATAGATGATGGAAGTGTTGATAATAGTTGGGATGTAATTGAAGAATTAAAAAAGCAAAATCCAGATAATATTGTTGCTGTTAAACTAACTAGAAATTTTGGACAGCATAATGCGCTTTTATGTGGATTTAATTATTGTGGTGGTGATGTTATTGTTACTATGGACGATGATTTACAACATCCACCAGAAGAAATAGTAAAGCTTATAAGCAAATACCAAGAAACTAACGCTGACGTAGTTTACGGCTTACCGGTTAATAAAAAACATTCGATTGTAAGAAATGTTGGGAGCAACTTTGTGACTGGCTCTTCTGAATATTCAGGGAAATCATCTGGTGCAAAAAAGGGCTCATCATTTAGGTTAATAAAGCAGGAAATTGCCAATGAAATGAAAGAACATTTTTATTCTAATTTTTTATTTTTAGATGCTATTATTAACTGGAATACGGGCAATATAGAATATGTAGAGGTAGAACATAAAGACAGAAAGGCGGGTAAATCTGGTTATACAACGTTAACATTAATTTCATTATATTTTAGTATTTTAATAAACTATTCAGCTACACCGTTAAAATTAATGACATATGGCGGTTTATTTGCATCTGGCATATCATTTTTATTTGCTATACATTTTATATATAAAAAAATAGTGCATCATGTGCCCTTAGGATATACTTCACTAATAGTAAGTATTTTATTTAGCACAGGTTTAATATTATTTTGCCTTGGCATTATTGGACAATATTTGTATAAAATATACCAGTTTCAAAATAAAAAACCGCCCTATTTAATTAAACATATTTTAAAGTGATTATTAAAAAGTACGGATTAAAACTTATAAGAATTAAGGAGAAGGATATCGAATTAATTCGCAAAAAACGCAATTCATCCGACATAAATAACCTGATGCATGATCGTAAAAAAATTAGCCCTAAAATGCAAAAGGCATGGTTTACTAGTGTAAATAATATTTATAATAATTATTTTATTATTTATCATAAAAACAAAAAAATAGGACTGATAAATGGCAAGAATAGCGATTATACTAAACGACAGTCTGAAGGGGGGATGTTTATTTGGGATAAAGATTATTGGGATACTACCACACCTGCTTTATGTTCTGTTATAATGAGCGATTTTACTTTTTTGATTACTAACTTTAATCGTAATTATATTAAAATTTTAAAATCAAATAAAAAGGCAATTCAGCATAATTTGTTTTTGGGTTATGTTCCTACAAATGATTTACCTAGCGATGATGAAACGCAATGGTATGTTTTAACAAAAGAGAATTATCTAAATCGCATTCCTAAGCTAAGAAAAGGAGCTAGGGTCATCACTCAAGATGGAGAACCATTATCAATAAACAATATTGATTTTAGTGATGATAGCAAAAAAGACTTTGAATTATTATATAAGCCATTGCCAAAATATGTTCGAAATACAGTGGAATTGATACTGAAACGAAATAACAAAAAATTACCTTAATATATTAGGTACCTCTAGTTGCCAAAAAAATACAAATCTTTTATTTTTAAATCAACAACTTGTAGTTTAGTGAACTTTTAGCATTAAGGTTCTTTTATTATATTAGTACAGTTGTTACAAAAGTATGTTAAACATTAAAAGCGGGTATCACATAAGGGGATTAGATGGGCTTCGCTTTATTGGTTCTCTTATAATACTAATTCATCATATTGAAAGAGTAAAGATTTTATTTGATGTACCGTCGATGAGAGGTTTTCTTACGGAAACGGGGGCAGGCCATACAACCATGACGTTGTTTTTTGTATTAAGCGGTTTTTTAATTACTTATATTTTACTTACAGAAAAAATTAAAACGAATACGATTAGTATAAAGAACTTTTATATACGACGAATAAGCAGAATATGGCCGGTATATTATATTTTATTAATACTTGTATTTACAATGTTTGTTCATTTAAAATATTTTCAAATCCTCCATCCGTTAAAAGGAATTCAAGAAGATTATTCTATCAATTTTTTATTGTGTTTTTTTCATTTATCTAATTTTCAGCCCTTTTTTGCAACTGGTATTTTTTTAGTATCTCATTTTTGGAGTATGAGTGTAGAAGAACAGTTTTATGCTTTTTGGCCATGGGTTGTTAAGAAAACTAAAAAATACGTAAAAATATTTTTAATAATTATTTTGGTAAAAGTTAGTATTAAGTTACTAATTGCAATTTCTTATAGGGTAATTCCTTTGTCTGTTGAGCAAATTGCTTTTATGTGGAAAATCGAACACTTTTTATTTAAACTTCGTTTTGAGTCTTTTGCTTTTGGAGGAATTGCCGCTTATTGTTTTATTACAAACAAACAAGCAGTTTTAAATTTTGTGTATAAACCATGGGTGCAATGGTTAAATATGGGGTTATTAGCTTTAAGCATGCCTATAAATAATATGACAGAAACCATACATGTTTTTTATTCTGTAAGCTTTGCTATTTTAATTTTAAATATGGCAGGAAACCCAAGCGCTATTTTTTCATTAAATAATAAATATACTGATTACTTAGGTAAAATATCTTATGGTATATATATGTATCAAATTCCTATACTAATTGTACTATTAAACTTATTTATCCCTTATTACACTGAAAAAAATAATTTAGCTTGGAATATTACATTATACTTTTTTTCTTTTTTTACAACTATATTTATTTCTATTTTATCATATGAGTTTATGGAGAAAAAAATTATTAAATGGGCCAAAAATAAAACGGATGCTCAGTTAGATTAACAAATAAAAAATGAAAAAAAAGCCATATTATTCATTTTTACATAAGTATCAAGAAGGAAAAACTGAAGATACATTTTATGAACCAGTTAATTACACATGGGTAAATAATATCGAGCAAAATTGGGAAGTTATTTTAAAGGAAGTTACCCAATACTTAAACAAAGATACGGGCGTTTTAAAACCATTTTATTCTGAACAAATGGTAAGTGCTCCTAATAAATGGAAATCATTTAACTTTTCCTTTTGGGGCATACAAATTTCAAATGAAGCTTGTGATGCTTGTCCTAAAACAATTAAATTATTAAAAAGAATTCCGCATATAGTAGCTGCCTCCGTTAGTGTTTTAGAGCCACATGCAGAAATAAAAACGCATCGTGGAGATACAGATGCTATATATCGCTGTCACTTAGGGTTAGATATTCCTGATGGATTACCTAATTGTGGTTTTCAAGTTGGTAACGTAGTGAAAGCTTGGAAAAATGGAAAAATACTAATGTTTAATGATGCTGCTAACCATAGGGCTTGGAATAACACGGGTGAAAAACGAATAATAATGATTATTGATGTTATTAAACCAGAATTTGAAAACCAAAAAAGAATAATTTGTGCTAAGGTTTTTGGCTCTATAATTTTTCAAACTTTTAATGCCAAATTTCCGATATTCAAAAAAAAAACCGGATGGCTTGTTAGGTTTATTTATTGGATTAACAGCATGTTTATTTTAATTTGCTTTATAATTATTAAACGTCGCAGTTCTTGGTTATCATAAATGGATTCATTGGCAGAATATAAAACTCCTAAGTTGACATTTTACTATCTTAAAAAAGATAAAAGGGGTGAAACTTTTTTTGATGCGGAACAATTTAATTGGACATCAACTATTGAAATGCAATGGGAGATAATTTATGATGAAGTAATAACTCACTTGCAAACACACGAAAAACAATTTGGTACTTATTTTGATGATGGGCTAGTTAATAAACCTGGAAAATGGAGATCGTTTGGGTTTTATTTTTGGGGAACAAAATTACCTGATGATGAGTGTAAGCATTTTTTAAAAACAATCAGTTTGCTTAAAACAATTCCTGATGTGGTTTCTGCATCGGTAAGTGTAATGGAGCCATATGCTGAAATTAAACCGCATTATGGAGATACAGATGCCATTTTTAGATGTCATTTGCCTTTAATTGTTCCTGGTATTTTACCAGAAGTTGGCTTTCAGGTTGGGTATGAGAAACGTAGTTGGCAAGAGGGTAAATTGCTTATTTTTAATGATGCTGCTTATCATAAGGGGTGGAATAATACAAATAAAAAGCGGGTAGTATTTATCTTTGATGTACTGAGGCCTGATTTAAAGAATAGAAAAAGATGGATTTGTTCTCAGGCTCTTAGTAATATAACCTTACAGAATATTTTTTCTAAAATGCCTTTTTCAAAAAGACTACCCTTATTTATTATAAAAGCTTTTCATAAAATAATTAGTATAAATAAATTTGTTTGTTTTTCGTTTATGAGAAATAAATTTATTTAAATTTAATCCATATCTTTTAGTAATTGAATATTAGCAGCTTCTAACTCTTTATCAAATAAGGTTTTTTTATTTTCAGGATGTATTAAAGGGAATTTCATCTCGTGCACAATTAAATCAGCAAAACAACTTAACTTGTTTTTAGTAAAAGTGGCTGTTTCATCAAAACCAATGTTTTTTACAAGATTTTGATATGGCATTATATTTAGCCCTTTATTAGCCCATATATCTATATTCCAAGGGATATCCCATCCTACTTTATTAATGCGTATATATTCAAATGTATCTGTCCATTTTGAAAAATTTTCTTGACTAATATGATGATATATTTCTTTTTTGTGTTTTTGCCAAGTATCTAAATTAGGATTAAACTTTTTCCATGCTCTTGCCCAAGTGGCCCAACCCCAAGAGGGCAAAGCGTAATTCGAAAAAAAATAACTAGTTCCTGTAGAATTTACTTGTTGTAAAATATTACAACCCGATATATGCATTATATTTTCATCGCGTATATAATAATCTAATAAACTAGTACAGTAATTAAAAAATGTAGGATGCGGCAAACAATCATCCTCTAAAATTATGGCTGTTCTTTCTCTTTCAAAAACTTCATTAAGGGCAGAAATTATACGTGGCACGCACCCCATGTTTTTATCTGAAATGTTGACTTTTAATTCGACCCCCCAATTAACACTATCAATTACAGACTGTGCTTCTTTACATAAAATGCTGTCTTCTGCATTTTTACCCCCATCAGCAAAAATGTAAAGTGTTGTTGGTTCGTTTTTTTTAATTGCTTCAAATACAAGTTTAGTTTGTTCAGGGCGATTATAAATAATGAGTACAACTGGGGTTTTCATTTTAAAGCAAGTAAATTTTAAATAGTATCTTTTCTATAAGTAAACTTTACTCTATTAAATTTATTATAATAACCAAACCATGCATTTAATTTTACAAATATTTTTTTTAATGCAACACGTATTATGCCGGGGGTTTTATAATACATAACTGTAATTTTATAAGTAAAAAGGAATTGAATATTTGTTTTAATTGAAATAATAAAAAATAAAACATTTTTTTTATGAGTAGTTTGTATGTAATTATACTCTAAAGCATATCTTCCAGCTAAGTAATCTACTATTTCAATTTCTTTTTTGTTCAATTTTTTTTCCCATTTATTGATTTGTTCAGTATTTATTGGCTTCAACAAATTACTATGAATTTCTCCTAGAATTCTATCGACTACTTTATCTTTGTTTTCGTTAAAAAATTTATTTGTCGTTTTATGAAAACTAAGCATTTGTACTTCAAATCTTATGTGTAAAAAATCACACATTTCAGAAATATATTTTTCTGGTGCAGTAACTAAGTCTTCATATCGTATTCTGTAAAAAAGTGTGGGGTTCTTTTTACTGGAGTTATTTATTATTCGGTTAAATTTTACCCAACTTTTAGCTAATATGGCAACATCTTTTTGGCCAAATGATTTTCTGCGCGAAATAATATTATCTCTATAATCTCGCACTAAATGAATGAATTTTGCTTCCGGGAAAATTTCTATTAAATCATTTATAAAAAGACTATAAATGGGGTTTTTATCTACTAACCAAAGAATATTTCGTTTCTCAGAAGAGGAAGGGAAATTTAAATATACTATTTTACAGAGTACAGAAAATGTAAGTTGTTCTACAGAATACTGGCCTATTGACCTACGTAATGTTTGCTGGTCGATTTTCCAGAAATGACTAAACTTTAAATCTTCATATAAATCTGTTATAAAACTATCCAGCAATTTAGAATCCCATGTTTCTATTTTTGAGTATTTTTTCTTTAGTGTAAGAATAAAAGGAGATTCGTTAGTAGATATAACATTAGGGTGGTCGCCCAATACGGCTTGTAAAAGTGATGTTCCGGAACGACCTCTTCCAACTATAAATAAAAATGGAATTGATTTTATTTCATTTATCGTTAGCATAATTATTTACTATTATTTTTTTGAATGCTTTTGTAATCTTCACTATTATAAAAATTAGTATACCCAAAATAAATGTACATTTTATTAAAAAAAGCAACGCTAATATTTCTAATACTAATTGGTAAATTGTAATATGTTTTAAAAGTAAAATTAACGAGTTTATCTCTAAAAAAACCGGGTATAGCTTTGATATAATACTTTATTTTGTTTATTTGATGTAAAGGCTGATACCCATATTTTTTAGCATAATTACCAGCAATAAAATCGGCCAACTCAATTTCATTTATTGTAAGTTCTTTCTTCCATTTATTAATTTGAGTTGTATTTACCGGATTTAACATGTTTGAATGTAATCTAGCTATTGCCTCGGGCTTTAAAGCATTATAAACATCATTTACTTTTTTATGAAAATCGAGCATTTCGCTGTAAAAGGGTATATTAAGAAAATTACATATTTCAACAACATATTTTTCAGGAAAGGCAGCTAAGTCTTCATACTTTAATGTATAAAAATTAATCTCGTTTTTATGTTTTTCTTTATCAATAGCGGTATTAAAACTTTTCCATCCGTAAGCTAAATGGGCAACGTTTTTATGAGTAAAGGATTTTCGGTTTGATACAATATTATCTCTATAATCTCTTATTAAATGAATAAACTTAGCGTCAGGAAAAACCTCTATCATGTCTTTCAAAAACAAACTATACATGGGTTTTTTATCGCCTATTAATAAAATAGCTGTTTTTTTAAATGGAGATAAATAACTTAGATAAATTATTTTGCAGAGTATTTTAAAAGATAATTTGTTTAATGGAAAAGAGAGAATAGTGTTACGTAATTTTTCCTTATTAATATTCCAGGAACGACTAAATTCTTTTTCTTTATATAAATCTGATATAAATTTATCAATAAGTTTTGGTGTCCAGTTTTTAACTGGGAAGTATTTTTTTTTAAGAAAAATAATTATCCTTGATTCAGAAGGAAGTATAACATTAGGATTAGCATCAAGAATGGTTTGTAGTAGTGTTGTTCCTGAACGACCCCTGCCCACAATAAATAAAAAAGGAAGGGATTCTATTTCGTCGATTGTTAGCATTTTTTTAACTGGAGACCAGCATTACTTTTTACTTATTAGCCTTTATAAAATTTAGCAGACTTTCTGTAGATTTATTGATGTCTTCTTTACCAGTATTAATTATTAAATCTGGTTTTTCAGGAATTTCAAAAGGATCATTGATTCCTGTAAGATTATGTATTTTATCTTTATGATTTTCCGGTAAAAGCGCTTTTTTGTATAAACCTTTTGTATCTCGTTTAATTAGCTCGGTAATTTCACAATTTATAAAAACTGTTTTCACATTATCATATTTGTTTTTAACTTCTTGCCTAATCTCTTCATACGGATTTATAGCACAAATAATAGTTGTTATATTTTGTTTAGAAAACTTATTGGCTATAAAAGCGAGCCTTCTAATGTTTTCGCAACGATCGTTTTTACTAAAACCCAAGTCCTTTATAATAAATTTACGGTACTCGTCAGCATCAATTATTTCTAAAGGAATGCCTAAAAGTGCTAATTTTTCTTTTGTGTGTTCGGCGAGGGTTGTTTTTCCGGCACCCGACATACCGCAAAATTGTATAATCATAACTGACAAATATCAGTCTAAATATAAAAAATATTTATGCTTAATTGCCAATTTATTTACATCTTTAAACTATGAAAGAACGGTTACAAGTTAAAATACGATTTAATACAAACTATAAGGAGAATGATATCTTAACTAAAGAGTGGAGGGTTATTGTTAACGGGCTTGAAAATTTTTGTAATCATGTAACGGTTAATTGCCCATCTAAAACATCTAAGGATTATATAGAAGGGGTAGGGAACAAGTGGCATATTAGTTGCGAAGCAAACGGAATAGAGTACATACAGGATGAGGAAATAAAAGACAAAATCCCTAATAGTTTTAAAGAAATTATTTTATACTAAACGGTAAAGTAATTTTTTAAGAAAATATTTCCCATAAAATCATGCGCATTATTAATGCTATAATTCTGTAAAAAAAATAAAAATATGGTGCTAAACCAATTAAAAGCAACCAAAACTCTAGTTGATTAAAAATACTTATGCGATTATTGTTTGTGTACTGAATTTTTTCAACTAAAATTTTCGAATTTTTTCTAATTAAATCGGTAAACAATCGTACGGCTGGCCGCATTTTTTCTAAATTATAAGTAGATAAACTATCTGTACTCACACCATCGTTAAGCATTTTTACAAAGACATTATTAACATTTAAATAACTTAATCCGGCATTTAGAAGTTCGGTTTTTTTACCCGGGAGGGTAAAATTGTTATTATCAACTCTAACTAATTTTAACTGAAGACTATCTCTGTTAATTGCAATGTTTTTCTTAAAATTATTGACTTCTTTCAAATTATTTCTATAAACTAGAACATTGACAGAACTACGCTGTGTATTTAGTATGTATGTATTTAAATCGTTTAAATAAGCTAAACACCTGGATTGATCTTGAATTTCAGTGTGAATTACGTTGTTATTTGTATAATGATTGTGAATTAATTTTATTGATGAATAAATAATTAAAGTAAGAGAACTTGCAACAAAAAATGCTGCAATTAATAATTCTTGTCTAGTAAGCCCAAATACTTCTTTTCTCACGTGGCAACTATATAATTTATTTTTTTGATGAATCTATTTTTATACGGCTTGTTTGGTTAGCAATTTGCCAAGCTGTAAAAAACACTAACTTACTTATTTTTTCCATTTTGGTAAAATCTATTTTTTGCACCTCATCTGTTTCCTGATGATAATCTTCATGTACCCCATTAAAATAGAAGATTACAGGCACATTATTTTTGGCAAAATTATAATGGTCGCTTCTATAATAAAAGCGATTTGGGTCGTTTTCATCGTTATAAGTGTAATCTAACTGAAGGTTTGTGTAAGTTTTATTTGCTTGTTCAGATATTTTATGCAACTCACTACTTAATTTATCGCTTCCTATTAAATATACATAATTAGCGTTTTTCGCATGAGTTTCATCTAATCTGCCAATCATATCGATGTTTAAATCACAAACGGTGTTTTCTAACCCAAATACAGGGTGTTCGGTATAATATTCGCTACCCAGTAAACCTTTTTCCTCGCCAGAAACATTTAAAAACAACATACTTCTGCGAGGCCCTTTACCTTGTTTTTTAGCTTCTTGAAAGGCTTTGGCTAATTGCATAATAGCTACGGTGCCGCTACCATCATCATCTGCACCATTATATATTTTTCCATCCTGTATGCCTAAATGGTCGTAATGGGCTGATAAAACCAATAGTTCGTTTTTTAAATCTGTTCCTTCTATATAAGCCATAATATTTTCGGCACTTAGTGTTTTTTTTGCCTGAGTTAAATTAATTTCTAGAGTCGTTTTTTGGGTAAAATGAGTTGGTTTTGTCGAGGAAGTGGTTTTTTCTGAAATTGACTTTATGGTTTGTTTTGAAGAAACCAGTATTTCATCCGCCATTTGTTTTGAAATATAGATTACAAACGGGTACTCTAAAGTAGCTTTAGTATCTATACTCATACGCGCACTTTTAATGCGATGTTTTTGTTGAGCATAACTTGTTACAATATTAGTATCTACAATAAGCAGGTATTTTACCCCCTGTTTTTTAGCTTCGGATTGCTTTACTCTAAAATTGCTTGTCCACATACTGGGCTCGGTAGTTTGTGAAATGATAGAGTTTCCGTCAACTTTATAAGGTTCTCCGGTGAGTATCATTACAGCTTTATTTTTTACATCTACTTTATCATAATCATTATAAACTAAGGTGTTTATGCCGTACCCGCAAAATTCAATTTCATTTATGGTAAAAGTGGTGTCGCCTGTAATATTTGCCCACGTATAATAATCTACATTTTGTATAAAACTCTTTTTATTATAAGTGATTTTTAACTCTTGCGGACTAAAAATTTCTAATGGAAATGTTTGCTGGTAACCATCTTTAAGGTCTTTTAAAGGAGGAATGCCTAACTCTTTGTAATATTTTGAAATATACTCGGCACTCATTTTCTGGCCTTTTTGTCCGGTTTCTCTACCCTCATACTCATCTGAGGCAAGTACTGTTAAGTTTTTCTTCATACCATCTGCAGTAATGTATTTAGAGAATCTCACGGCAGTTGTATCTATCTGGGCTATCATTAAAGCTGGTAGACACACTAATAGGAATTTTAATTTCATGTTTTTAAAAATAATAAATTTTACATTCTGTCGGGTACCTCTACACAAAGTAAGTGCATTGCCTGTTTTATAACTAAGGCACATTTATAAGAAAGTTGTACTCTAAGTAATTTTTGTACCCCATTATCAGCATTTAAAACCGATAACTCATGATAAAACTGATTATAGGTTTTTGCTACTTCGTAAATATAATTGGCTACTAAAGCAGGATTATAAGCACTTTCTGCTTCCTTTATAACAGTTTTAAAGTCAGATAAGGCATAAATAAGGTCAATTTCTTTTTGATGAAGAACACAATCAGTTGGAATGCTTTGTGCTTTTATTTCATCGGACGAAAGTTTTGATTTACGTAAAACTGATTGTATACGAGCATGCGTATATTGTATAAATGGACCTGTATGGCCATTAAAATCTATGCTCTCTGCCGGGTCAAACAACATTTTCTTTTTAGGGTCGACCTTTAAAATAAAATAACGCAAAGCTCCCAAACCTAACATTTTAAATAAATTATTAGCCTCAGTTACTGTTAAGCCTTCGGTTTTGCCAAGTTCAGTTGTAGTTTCTTTAGCTGTATCAATCATGCCTTCAATTAAATCGTCGGCATCAACCACAGTGCCCTCACGACTTTTCATTTTACCGGTTGGTAACTCAACCATGCCGTAAGAAAGATGGTATAAATTATCAGCATATTTTCTACCTAATTTCTTGAGAATAAGGAATAATACTTTAAAGTGATAATCCTGCTCATTACCAACAACATATATTGATTTATCAAGTTTAAAATCTCTATCTTTTTCGTTAGCTGTTGCAATGTCTTGGGTTATATAAACGCTTGTTCCGTTGCTTCTTAATACAAGCTTATGGTCTAAGCCATCAGCAGTTAAATCAATCCAAACAGAGCTATCTTCTTTTTTATAAAAAATGCCTTTTTCTAACCCCTCTAAAACCGTTTGTTTGCCTAAATTGTATACATCGCTTTCGTAATAACTTTTATCAGGTTTTATACCAAGTGTGTTGTAGGTTGTTTCAAAACCTTTATAAACCCAACCATTCATTGTTTTCCAAAGGTTTCTTACTCCAGTATCATTATTTTCCCAAGCAACAGTTAAATCATTTACTTGTTTTGCCAGTAATGATTGTTTATCAGCTTCTTCTTCATTTAAACCTTTTTGTTTTAATTCAGTAATTTCGGTTTTATAAGCGTTTGAGTACTGTACATAAAAATCACCTACTAATTTATCGCCTTTTTTGCCTGAACTTTCAGGCGTTGCCCCATTTCCATATAACTGCCACGCCAACATAGATTTAGATATGTTGGTGCCCCTATCGTTATATAAACAAGAATGAATAACCTTATGTCCGCGTGCTTTTAAAATTTCTGCCAAAGATGAGCCCAAGAAAATGTTACGCAAATGCCCCAAGTGTAAAGGTTTATTTGTATTGGGAGATGGATACTCAATCATTACAGATTGACCGGAAGAATTAGCACTTTTAATTGCATAAGCATCTTTAGGTAGTATGTCGGAAAAATAGTTGAGCCATATTTTATCGGCTACGCTTAAGTTTAAAAAACCTTTCACTACATTAAACCCTTTTATAAGGTCGGTGTTTTGTTGTAAATAAGTACCAATATCGCTGCCCGTAATTTCAGGATTCTTGCCTGATGTTTTTAAAAGCGGAAACGTAACCAGGGTTATTTCTCCTACAAATTCTTTTCTTGTTTTTTGAAAAGAAATTTCTCCGGTATAATTAGTTGTATATAATGCTGAAAGGGCTTTTTTTATTGCTTCAGTAAACTCCTTTAAAATATCCATGCAGTAAAAGTAAAATTATTTTTATTACTAATTTTCAGTATGTTTTCCTACCGGATTTTGAATTTCCCACTCAGTAAAATCTTCATTGGCTTCTAAGCCGTTACCAGTAAGAACTTCTTTTTTTGTGGTAATTTTTACAAATTCTTTAGTATAAATTTTTCGGGTGGCTTCGTCCCAAAATAACTGCTCAGTATTTAAAATTTCGCCATTAACATTAGTTACCTGTACTTTATATTTTACTTCAGTTTTTTTAGTATCCTCATAACGTATGCCGTAGTTAGCCTTTAACATAGTTTTAATTTCGCTACGCTCGTTAAAAAACTCTATAAAAAGCCCTTTAGGCATTTCAGTATAATGTTCTTTAACATTATATGTGTAATGATTCATAATCGGTGCAGTAAGCCGTACTTTAACAAGGCCTGAATCAGTGTAAAGTATCTCCACCATCTTTCCATGTTCAGTAGGAAAAAGGGCTTCTTTTTTTGTTACTTCATCGATTTCTTTGGTGTCGTTTTGACAAGAGGATAAAACAAAAAGAGTTGTAAAAAAAAATAAGTACCCTTGCGTTATTTTTTTCAATAAACTCATTAATCGTATCTAGTTTTAATAAACCACCTGTCGTTAAATGTTAGCCCCAATACAAAACGATAATATTTTTCTTGAATAAGGTTATTTTGTGTAGTTCCATAAACCCCATACTCTGCCGAAATATTTAGCATGGTAAATAATTTAAACCTACCCCCACCTGCAGGTAAACCTATACCGGCGCTAAACGCATATTCAGAAATTGATTTGTCATTTAAAACTATATAACCTGTGTTGTAGCGTGCACCTATACGGTAGTTAATTCGTTTTAAATAGGCTAAAGTACCAATGGCAGTTCGACTTGGTAAATATTGAATTCCGATAGAACCTTTATATAAATCGCGTAATTTTTGATTATCTCCAAAAAAAGAATATTTACTCCATTGTTGAAAACCACCATCTAATAATATGGTAAGTTTATCACCGCTTTTAATGCCAATGCCTATACTGTGCATAAGTGGTATATTGATAGAACCTTTGTAAGAAGGTTTATAAGCAAAAGTATCAAAAGGCTGTTCTATTCCATTTGACTGAGATGAAAATGTATAACCCACCTCAGTTTGTGTTGCCGATACTTTTTTAGGAAGTGATACCGAATAGCCCAAAATTATTTTTATGTTGTTCTTTAAATCACGTTTACCAATAGAGTCTATATCAAATGCCATTTGTGCTCCGCCTTGAAAATAAGCATCATGTACAATGGTTTCGGTATATTGCTTTGTATTAAATACAGTGCCATAATTGTATGGATAATAAGCGTACGAATAATAATCAATTGTACCGTACAAAAAATTAATATTTGTACCTAATGATAAAGAAGATAGTGCTCGTAACCAAAATTTTTTATGTCTAATAATTCTATACTCACTACTATCTCTAAGTGCTTTATAACGATTTGTTCTATAAAAACTACGTAAACTTTTTTCAAAGGGTCTGATGGCAAAACCCATAAACGCTTGATTAATTCCACCTGTTCCCTTATAATTGTATTGTACTTGCCCAACACTATCTACATTACCATAGGTAGTTGAATTGTATCCAACATTAGAGAAAGGCAATAACCCAAAAGCTAAACCCATGTTTCGTTTTATTGGGACTGCTAATGAAATATAATTAAAACCCGAATTGACTTTTTTCACACTTCCATCGCTATTACTAGTAAAATTGGTGCTGCTTGCCCTACCGCCAATTTCAAAAGTGGTAATTCGGTTGGTAGCGTATGAAGCTGGATTACCTTGATTAATAAATAGAGGAATTAATGTGTCGTTTTGATAAGCTGTATAACAACCGCCCATAGCCATGTTAGAGGCATATCCTGTATTTTCTAAACGACCAGGGCCAAATCTTGAATAAGGTGATGATGTAGAAGTTTGTGCTTTTGCAAAAAAAGAAAAAAACAGGGCAAAAAATGTGGGTAAAAAAAGTTTAGTTTTTATGGTGGTACAGTAAAATCTCATTCAATCCGCTTAAAATTAAATCGGGCGCCGCAAAGATGCTATTTTTTAATGCATCAACCAAAAAAGAAAGGTTGCCTCCCGTAGCAACAATAATTCCATTTTTGTTTCGTTCTTTAAAGTGTTTTATATAACCTTCAATCTCATACAAAGCACCTTGTTGTACACCGCTTACAATGGAACCTTTTGTAGAAGTTCCGACTACTTCATTAAAATCCTGCTCAAATTGCAAATGAGGCAATCTGTCGGTAAAAAAACTTAGGGCTTTATACCGCATATCTATACCGGGAGATATGGCTCCACCAATAAATTCTGCATTTGCAGTAATAAAATTATATTTAATACAAGTGCCTGCATCTATAACTAATAATGGTTTTTGTGGATATAAGGCAACAGCTCCGGCAACAGCTGCAATTCTGTCTTTTCCTAGTGTTTCAGGGGTTTTGTACAGAATTTTAAAAAATAAGTTTGTGTTTAAATCAAAACTTAAGCTGTGTGTTTTATTTTGTAAAGTGTTTATAATATCTTTATTATGATTTATAACCGAACTAACTATACTATTCTTTATTTCGGGAAACTCAGCGAGTATTTTCTTTATATCAATAGGAGAGTTTTTATCAAAAGATAATTTTTTGATAAGTTTTTTACCAAAAAAAACACCCACTTTAGTTTGTGTGTTACCTAAATCAATTATAAGATTCATGGATACAAAGCTATATATAGCCTGAAATTTAAGGGTTTAGCTTGTAATATTGTTATTGAATAAATACTAACAAAAAAAAATTTGACGCAGATAAATTAAATTGCTATGTTTGCGCTCCCAAAAGAGCTGGTACCTTAGCTCAGTCGGTAGAGCAAAGGACTGAAAATCCTTGTGTCCCTGGTTCGATTCCTGGAGGTACCACTTCTGAAAGCCCTTGATTATCAAGGGCTTTCGGTTTTTTATATACTTTTTGTCTTTTCATGAAATTTGGCGGGGTGCGGAAACGGGGTGCGGAATTTCTTAATTTTTAGCTGTTTTTTCAATCATTACAAATCTTGTAAGGATATTATTAAATATTCTAAACCCAGTTAGTTTTCATGCAGTAAATTTCCTGTCTGAATAGTGATTTTTTATAATCCTAACTGTTATAGGAAGCAAAAGCAGAATTAATGATTAGATATATAAAAAACCTAATAAAAATACTGGGCTTTTACTTAACCATTCTTTTGTTAAAACCGACCGTTTAAGAAAAATCTATCACCGCTTAAAAGACTGCGTGTGTAATGCTTTCTGTATTACGTAAATTCGATAATAGTAAAAACTAAAAGTCATTCAAACATTTTTTAGCGACATATAAAATAGAAAAATATAATTAAGAAAAAAGTTTTTTATGTTCTTTAAAAAAAATAAGTTTGATTATACGGGAAATACAAAAGCGTTCTATTAATAATTTAAAAAACAAATCTATGTGTAAAAAACAACTACTTTTTGCCTTAGCTCTAATGACGAGCTTATTAGTTACAGCCCAAAGCGGACAAAAATGGGCAACCGGATTAAATAGTCTTTCAACAGGCGATGCTTTAGGAAGCAGTAATAATATGCCCCTTATTTTTAAAACTAATAGTATCCAATACATGAGTTTGGGCACGAATGGGGTTTTACAATTAAAGTCTTTAATTGGTTCGAGTAACAGTGTTTTATTTGCAGATGCCAATGGTAATCTTTTTCCGCTTCCGGCAGGAGGCAGCAACCAAGTTTTGTATGGTAATGGGGCTTGGGGCAATTTGCCAGTTTTTACGAATGTATGGTCGAGAAATGGAAATGATGCTTTTTATACCACAGGAAATGTAGGTATAGGCACTAACAAACCTGCATATAATTTAGATGTAACCGGTAATGTGCACATAAGTACCGATCTTATTGTAGATAACGGGATTTCAATAGGCCCTAAAAATTTACTTATTAAAAGCGGAGCCAATGGTGAGTTATTTGTACAAGGTGCAACTATTTTAGGAGGAGGGACAACTATACAAGGAAGTGCTTTATTTACAGGAAGCATAACTAACCCGACACTTGCAGGAACAGGATTTACAGTTTTATATACAGGTGCCGGTGGACTTTTTAATATACTACCTGCTTCAACTTCCGGAAGGTTACAATTTTTAGGAAGCAATGGGCAATGGATGGATGCAACCGTTTCGGGTAATATTGATATAACAAGTATTTCATCAAGTAAACAACCTTTCATTAATTTTCAACCAGGTGATGGTAATGGGACGGCAGCGCAACTTAATTTAACTGCTAATACAAATGTACAAGGTGATTTAAACGTAAGCGGTGCAGCAGCTTTTGATAGCATAGACGCTGGACAAAGTATTAGTTTTTATGGAGCACCAGCTATAAATGTTACTCCTGGTACAATTAGAAAAGGTGTTCGTACTCCAGGAGCACTTAATCTCTTATATAATACAAATGTGCAGGGTAATATAAGTGTAACTGGTAGTGTAGATGTATCTAGCATTACCTCTAACAGTCAACCTTATGTTACTTTTCTACAAGATAACGAAAGTAAAGCAACATTCCTTAATTTAACTGCAAATACAACAAGTATTAGTGGTAATTTGAATGTAGCAGGTAATGCCACACTAAACCAATTAAGCATTAACCAAAGTTTAAGTTCGCCAAAGTTTGTAACTTCTCGTATAATAGGTGCTGATACAAATGGAATACATTTTGGAGATAGCTCAGTAGTGTTAGCTTATCCAAGTCCGAGTCATGCTAATCTTAGTGGTAACCAAATATCTTATGACAATGTATATTCAAATCTTGGTCAAGGAAGGTTAGCAATTGGATTTGCATATGCATTAGGAAACCCATCTCTAGCTTTTGGCACAAATGCTGCTAGTCCTACAAAGGCATATGGGAATAACAGTATTGCTTTTGGAATGGGAGGGACAGAGTCAGATGCTGTTGGAAGCATTGCATTTGGATTCAACGTTAAAGCTGGGGTTAATGCAACAAAATCAATTGTAATTGGAAGTGGTATTGGTATAAGTACAACTACAGCTTTAATACATAATGCAGCCAATAGTTTAGCAGTTGGTTTTAATAGTGATATACCTACTTTCTACGTAGGCGGGGGTAATGGAACTCATAACTCAATTGGTAAAGTTGGTATAGGAACAATAACTCCTGCAGGGCTTGTTGAGATAAAAACTAATGCAAATGCACCTACAGACCCATCTCCTTTTATTGTTTCGAGTACTACACAATATCAAGGTGTTGATGGTAAACTTTTTGAAATTACATACAATGGGCAAGCGCATGCAAGAGAAATTTTTGTAAAAATTACTTCTTTCCCTGATTATGTATTTAAAAAAGATTATGCTTTAATGCCATTAAGCGAGGTGGAAAAATATTATAAAGCAAACCAACATTTACCTGAAGTGCCTAGTGAGAAAGAGGTAAAAGAAAACGGCTTGAATGTTGGTGACATGAATGTTATTTTATTAAAAAAGATTGAGGAGTTAACTTTATATACTGTTGAATTAGAGAAGAAATTAAAAGCTTTGGAAGAAAAAGTAAATAAGTAAACAAAATATTTACTTGCAAGAAATGATTTCTATCTAATTATTTTATTCATATAATATATACCATTAAATATTAGCATCATGAAAAAAAAGTATATAAGGTTTTTTCTTTTAGTGGCATTTAGTACTTGCGGCAATCTTTATGCTCAGTTTAATATATTTACGGAAAGCCCAGCCGACACAAATTATTATGACATTGTAAACCATTTCTTGTATAATTATTCCGGTACCAACCCCGACCCGGATGGAGACAATGAGCTTAATCACTTTAGAGATTGGCAAACTTTTTGGCAACCACGCTTGGCTCCATCGGGTAGTTTTAATGTTGCTGCAGCGGCGAAAAGAAATAATATAAACAACAGCAATAATCCTAATGCCAGGACATCTTCCTTAGTAACATCTAATTGGACGTCACTAGGTCCTTCGGGTGGAATTCTTAGTAATGCTAGTGGCGTTGGAAGAATAAACGCCATTGCATTTGAACCTCTTTATAATGGAACTACACATCCAACTGTATATTGTGGTGGTGAAAATAGCGGGCTTTGGAAGTGTGATATTTCACAGAATCCACCAACTTGGGTAAGCTTAAATACTGATGGGCAATTAGCCCAGTTAGGTATAACATCTATTGCCGTAGATCCGATAATTAACGCTGGTGTAAATAATATTTATGTTGCGACAAGCGATTATAATTTATATTCTGGCTTTAATTTTGGTTCTGCAGGTATTTATAGTTCGTCAAATAATGGTGCAACATGGTCAGCTATTAATGTAGGCTTATTCAATAATTTTGCTCTTGGTGTTGATAATAGTATTGGTAAAATTTTAATAGACCCTACTAATTCAACGGATATGTATGCTGCCACTTCAGATGGAATATATAAATGTAGTATCAGACAATCTGCAAACCCAAGTTGGACAAGGGTTTACCCGAACGCTACTACGGCCGAGTATACTTCTAATATTTTATTTGACCCTGGTTATAACGGAACTACCAATAAAATTATATATGCCTGCGGGTTTAATATTATTAAATCGACGGACGGAGGTGTTACCTGGAATAGCATGGCAACCGGATCTAATGGTTTAGATTTAAGCGGAACTCCGCATTTGATTAATGCACCATTTAATACTACACATCCGGATTATGTGAGGAATATGAACATAGCCATATCTGCTGATGGAGCCTATTTGTATGCCGGTATTATAACTACTACACTACCTGCACCACCTTATGCTTGGAATACACCAAATTATAACTACTTCTATCAGTATGATATTTTAAATACACAACAGTGGTCGCAACAAACCGATTATTTTAATTCAAGCGCTTTTATACAAATTGGCGGCAATGCCCCTTTTGTAGTTCCATATATTACAAAAATGGCTTACCAAGTACGGCCTGGTAATAATAAAACAGTTTATTCGGGTTCCTATTATGTATATGGAACAACAGACGGGGGACAAACGTATTTTTATCCGGGAGCTGGTGGGCACAGTGATGTTCGTGCTATTGAATTTCCTCCTAACGACCCCAATACAATATTTGTTGGAAATGATGGTGGGGTTTATAAATATACTTTAGATGCCAGTGGTAATGTTACCAGTACGACCATATTAAATACCGGTTTAGCTGTATCAACCATGTTTTATGCATCTTCATCCGAAAAAGAAGGCATCAACCCCCAAGTAGTAGCTGGGATGCAGGATGACGGATTAAATTTATTAGAAAATAATATTTGGACTCATCCGGGTTTAGGGGGCGATGGATATCAAAGTGTTATGGATTATAAAGATAAAAATACGATGTATGTAACTGATGGCGCAAGTATATGGGAATCGACTGACGATGGGAATAGTTTTGGAAATGATATTAAGCCAAGTGGTTTTGGAGGACAATATAACGGAATTCCTTTGGCGCTAGACCCTGTTAACCCTTCCATACTATATGCTGCGGGAAGAGATTTATGGAGGTCAACTAGCGGCGGTACAACTAGTAACAGTACTTGGCAACAAGTATCAAATTTTGCAACTCAAGCACCTACATGTCCGGCATCAATATTTAGAATTGCCATAGCACCATCTGACCCACAAACTATATATATGTCAAACTTTACTGGTACTTTTTTATTTAAAACTACTAATGGCGGTGGAATTAATATTGGTGATTGGACAGATATTACACCAAATTCAACAAGTCTACCCGGATTTGTATCGGGATATGTTATTTCGGGGGTTGCCGTTAGTGCTACCGACCCCAATCATTTGTGGATTAGTTATTCGGGCTTTGATGCTACTTTACAGAACAAAGTTCATGAGTCGACAGACGGAGGGCAAACTTGGTCTGTAGTGCCATGGGTTGATAATAACGGGGTTGCTTTACCCAATTTACCTGTAAATTGTATAGTTTACGAAAAAGGCAGCAATGATGGAATTTATATTGGTACCGATGTAGGAGTTTATTACCATCATCATACTAATGATATTAATAATTATAATTATAATGCAATGAGCGGCTGGGAGCCTTTTATGACCAATTTACCCAATGTTATTGTTAATTGGTTAGAAATAAATTACAGTAAAAACTCAATACGTGCTGCTACCTACGGAAGAGGTTTGTGGGAATCTGATTTGGCATGCCCTCTTGGAAATTATGAGGATGTTCATCTTTATAATAGTGCGGATGGTTTCGTTGAAGCGGCAGACATAATTTCTTTTGCAAATGACCCCGGTACATATAATTTAACTTACCGAGCTGTTAACGAGATTGATTTGAAACCCGGTTTTCAAGCATTTAATGTTCCTAACACAAATGTAACTTTTCATGCTTATATACATGGTTGTGACCCGACTACCGGCAATAGTTTCAGGCGTGCTAATCAAAATCAAACGGGAGGTGCCGGCGAAGGAGAAACCGTGAATGCACTTAGTATAAATAGCAATACTGATAAAGAATCTATGGTTACACAACAATCAATAGACGTTATTCCGAATCCGAATGGAGGTAGTTTTAATCTTCGCATAAATG
>JABDCR010000041.1:0-20518 GCA_013288015.1 Bacteroidota bacterium
ATCAGCAGCTTTTAAATAATATTTAATGGCTTCATCAGTATTTTTAAGTTCCATGTTAGCATCACCCATTGCACCAATAGCAACCGAGTTAAGCACTACATCTTTTGTGCTGAATTTTTCCAATTCATCAATCGCTTCCTGAAATTTACCTGTACGCAAGTAGCTTATGCCTAAGTAGTAGTGTGCTAAATTACCGGTTGGCGTAAAAGAATATTCATCAGCAATTTCCTGAAAACCTTTAATAGTTTTATCGGTTCCATCTGCTAAACGAATGGTTTTACCACCATTTATGGCAATGTTAAAAGAGTCTTTTTCAAAATACTGTTCAGCATAAAATATGTCTGTTTGTGCTTCGGCATCTCTGCTTGGTATATAGTACATGGTAAAGGCTAAGTATAAGCCCACTACGCCAATAACGGCTGCAGCACCCATGGCAATTTGTTTTTTGTAATTTTCGTAAAAAAGTTCAAGGCGGTCAAATTGTCCTTCAACATCTATACTAGGTGTAGGTTTTTCTTTTACTTCTGACATACTATTTTTATAGGATTGCAAAAGTAGGTTTTTTTGTGGATAAAAAAAATCTTGTATCCACTTAATTCTTAGCTTAAAAGCACCAAAATATACACAAAAAAGCCCCACATTACTGTGAGGCTCCTTTGATATATTAAATAGGCTGATTATTACATCATTCCGCCCATTCCGCCATCCATGCCACCCGGCATTCCCATAGCTGGTTTTTCTTCTTTTTTATCAGCAAGTACACACTCGGTAGTTAACAACATACCGGCAACCGATGCTGCGTTTTCTAAAGCAATACGAGTTACTTTAGTTGGGTCAATTACACCCGCTTTAAGTAAGTTTTCGTAAACTTCGGTACGAGCGTTAAAGCCATAGTCATCTTTGCCTTCTTTTACTTTTTGTACTACAATGCTACCTTCAAGTCCGCAATTCGCAACAATTTGACGAAGAGGTTCTTCAATAGCACGTTTTACAATAGCAATTCCGGTGTTTTCATCTTCATTTAAACCTTTTAGTTTGTCTAAGCTAGATATAGCACGTAGGTAAGCTGTTCCGCCACCTGCAACAATGCCTTCTTCAACCGCAGCGCGTGTAGCAGCTAAAGCATCGTCAACACGGTCTTTTTTCTCTTTCATTTCAACTTCAGTAGCAGCACCAATGTAAAGTACAGCAACACCGCCGGCTAATTTAGCTAAACGCTCTTGTAGTTTTTCTTTATCATAATCAGATGTAGTGCTTTCAATTTGCGCTTTAATTTGATTTACACGAGCAAGAATGTCAGCTTTTTTACCTGAACCTCCAACAATAGTTGTATTGTCTTTATCGATGGTAATTTTTTCAGCTTTACCTAGTGAAGTTAAATCAGCATTTTCTAATTTAAAGCCAACTTCTTCGCTGATAAATTTACCACCGGTTAAAATAGCAATGTCTTCTAGCATTGCTTTACGACGATCGCCAAAGCCCGGAGCTTTAACAGCAGCAATTTTTAAGTTAGAACGTAAACGGTTTACAACCAATGTTTGTAAAGCTTCTCCGTCTAAATCTTCAGCAATAATTAAAAGTGGTTTACCTGTTTGTACTGCTTTTTCTAATACAGGCAGTAATTCTTTCATACTCGAAATTTTCTTTTCGTAAATTAATACATAAGGATTTTCGAATACGGTTTGCATTTTATCAGCATCGGTAACAAAGTACGGAGAAATGTAACCGCGGTCAAACTGCATGCCTTCTACCACTTCAACAGTAGTATCAGTGCCTTTAGCTTCTTCAACTGTAATAACACCTTCTTTTTTTACTTTACCCATTGCTTCAGCAATAAGTTTACCAATAATGCTATCGTTGTTAGCAGAGATGGTAGCTACTTGCTCAATCTTTTTATTATCGTTACCAATTGATTGCGATTGTTTTTGTAAATTTTCAACTACAGCAATAACGGCTTTATCTATACCGCGTTTCAAATCCATTGGGTTTGCACCCGCAGCTACGTTTTTTAAACCTGCTGTTACAATTGCTTGTGCAAGTACAGTAGCTGTAGTAGTTCCATCACCTGCAGCATCAGCTGTTTTGCTGGCAACTTCTTTTAAAAGTTGAGCACCCATGTTTTCAACCGGGTGAGATAATTCAATTTCTTTAGCCACACTTACACCATCTTTAGTGATGATAGGAGAGCCAAATTTTTTGTCAATAATAACGTTACGTCCTTTAGGACCAAGGGTTACTTTAACTGCGTTTGCCAAAGCATCTACGCCGCGTTTTAAAGCATCGCGGGCTTCTAAATTAAAACTAATGTCTTTTGCCATCTGTTTGTTTATTTTTAATGATTAGTGATTTATATAATTGCGTAAATGTCGCTTTCGCGCATAATAAGATACTCTTTACCTTCTACCTGAAGCTCAGTTCCTGCATATTTGCCATATAAAATAGAATCGCCAACTTTTACGGTCATAGGCTCATCTTTTTTACCTGTACCAACAGCAATTACTTTACCGCGCATTGGTTTTTCTTTTACTGTATCCGGAATGATAATTCCTCCTGCAGTTTTCTCTTCAGCGGCAGCTGCTTCTACAAGCACTCTATCTGCCAATGGTTTTACACTTACTTTTGCCATGTTTATTCTGTTATTTATTTAGGGTTAATTAAAATTTTTTCAACGTGCAAATGTAGTCTAATTCCATGCCAATAATGTGTTATATGTATGTTAAGTCATTTTTGCAGTAGTTTGGCAAGTTAAAAAAACACAACGTGTCAATTTGACTTTATATAAAATGCAAAAGAGCGACCAAAGCCGCTCTTTTGCATTTTAGGTTTAAAAACCCAGATTATTTTTGGATAATCATTTTCTTAGTAGCTTGTTGGTTACCGGCAGTTACAGTGTAGTAGTAAACACCAGAACTTAAAGCACTTCCATCAAAACTTACAGTGTTTTCGCCAACGTTACCGTTAACTTTTTTGCTGAATACTAAAGTACCAATAGCATTGTAAACTTTTACGTCAACATTTTTGTTTTCAGTTAAAGTTACAGCAATTGTAGTAGTGTTGTTGAATGGGTTAGGGTAGTTGCTAATTGAACCTTCAAAAGCATTATTATTATGTGTAGCTATACCAGTAACACAAGCTGCAGAAGGTGCCGCTGTAGTAATTGTAGGTGTTACAGTAAAGTCTGATGCAGGATTAAATGTACCACAATTAGTATAATAATAATCTGCCTGGCTACTTGCATCATAAGTAGTTTGAGGTGTAGTTGCAGTAACAACGTGTCCAATTGTAAAAACAGCAGGTACAACCCAATTGGTACCATCGTTATACGAAATATCAGAAAGGAAAGGATAGTAACATGTTCCTAAACCACCTGTAGCGTTTATAGTAGCACTAGCCATACCGGTATTTACGTCATAAGCTTTTATTAAAACATCAGGGTTAATGTTGTAAATCTGAGTAGTAACGTTAGGGTCAGAATCAGCCCAACCATAAAATATTTTAGAACCATCTTTAGAACGACTAACAGTTATGTGAGAAGTAACATCTAATATTTGAGTTCCACCCATTGCACTGTGTGTAGAAGTTGTATCTGCAGTTTGGCTTCCGCAACCTGCACTAATGATAGAATCTACCATCATAGTTGACCAACTTGTTCCGTCAGTCATAAAATCCCAAATAATTGGGTGATGATTTACATAATCATATTGATATATAGGACCATAAACTGATAAAGAGTCAATGCTACCGGTAACATTAGTATTTTGACTAACACAAGTAACAAAGTGTAACACATTATTTTTATCAACTGTAACGTCAGCACTATGAAGGTTTTCATCAAATTGATAGAAACGTTTCATAGGTACAAGTTCACCTACGTTTTTCTCAACTTCCGGGTGATGGCACATCCAATCGTAACCGGCTAATTTTTGAGTCCAGGTAGCACCACCATCTGTAGTTGCATATACCATTGGAGTCATTGCAGAGTCAATTGTACTATGATAAGCAGTATTTGCAATAGCTAAAAATACGATATAACCATGCATTCCATCAGGACCAAAAGCTATACGAGGCTCACCAACTGCATAACCTAAAGAACCTTTACGAACAGGAGGCACAAGCGTATCTGCAGTATATGTAACAGAATATGATCCTGCCGAGCCATTTAAAGTTCCTTTAGAAATAACAAAAGCTCTAGTTGGGATGTTGTCAGTTGCCCCATAAGTTGCATCAGCTAATGAACCTATAGACATAACCGCTGTGGTTGTACCACTTGGTATAACACACATGTCATTAACAGGAGCACCACTTAAGTTACCATTAGCACAATTACCAAATAATGTACCTGCGCCTGCAGAAGCAGCAAATAAAGAATCACCTGTTGGAAGAACTGTATGTGTAGCAGCACTTACACTCCACATTGGTTTAGGGCAATATGCTGTACCCATCCAAACTGTACCAGAGCCAATAACCTGACCAGCTCCTACAGCCAAAGCTTTATGATAATCTGTATTACCTGTTGGGTTTAAGAAAACTCCGCTAGGGTAACGAGCATGGTTTGTTGTTGCATCACGATAAATAATAACAGAATCTTTAACAAGTGTTGTGGCATTAAGAATAGTGCCTTGTATATAACCACTTGTTGTAACAAGAGGCCAATCTTTAGAGCCGCGTTGCATCCAAAGAATTGAGTTTAAATCTTGGTTATAAGATAAACAATTTTGGGTTGAAGTAGTTACACCACCACCAACACCAAAACAGTTCCAAGAAGTAGTGAAAGCTGATGCTGTAGTAACACAAGCGGCAGATGTTGATAGATGACCTTTTTTAGCTGTATTTGCTTTAATGCCTTGTGCTGTTGTAGGCTGAGGCTCAGTAGACATTCTGTGTTTTGCAACAAGAGATGTTTTTTGCAAATACTTTGGGTTTACCGCTTTTCTAGCTGTGCTTTGGGCAAAACCCGCAACGCTAACTACTAAAGCAGTACTTAATAATAGTGTTTTTTTCATGATTTTATTTTTGGTTAAACATTAACTATGCTTGCAAATATATAAATAGTTTGTTTTAACAAAGTATTTTTAACCCAATCTTATATTATTTTTAATAAATTAGGTTGTTTTTTGACATTTCTTTACCTATTTAACTTTTCATTTAACACAAAGAGCGGCCAAGGCCGCTCTTTTGTTTTTATGTTTTTAGTTTAAAAAGATCAGGTTATTTTTGGATAATCATTTTCTTAGTAGCTTGTTGGTTACCGGCAGTTACTGTGTAGTAGTAAACACCAGAACTTAAAGTAGTACCATCAAAACTCACAGTATTTTCGCCAACGTTACCATTAACTTTTTTGTTAAATACTAAACTGCCAATAGTGTTGTAAACTTTTACATCAATATTTTTACTTTCTGTTAAAGTTACAGCAATTGTAGTAGAGTTGTTGAATGGGTTAGGGTAGTTGCTAATGGAAGATTCAAAAGCATTATTATTATGTGTAGCTATACCGCTATAAGGATTAGGTAAACATGTTGCAGTAGGGGCACTTGTAACTATAGTAGGCGTCATAGTAAAATCTGTTGTAGGATTAAATGTACCACAATTAGTATAAAAATAGTTGGCCTGGCTACTTGCATCATAAGTAGTTTGAGGTGAAGTTGCCGTAACAACATTACCAACTGTATAAACAGCAGGCACAACCCAATTGGTACCATCGTTATAAGAAATATCAGAAAGGAAAGGAAAGTAACAGGTTCCTAAACCGCCTGTAGCGTTTATAGTAGCACTAGCCATACCGGTATTTACATCATAAGCTTTCATTAAAATGTCAGGATTAATGTTGTAAATCTGAGTAGTAACGTTAGGGTCAGAATCTGCCCAACCATAAAATATTTTAGAACCATCTTTAGAACGGCTAACAGTTATGTGAGAAGTAACACTTAATATGGCAGTTCCACCCATTGCACTGTGTGTAGAAGTTGTATCTGTAGTTTGATTTCCACAACCTGCACTAATGATAGAATCTACCATCATAGTTGACCAACTATTACCATCAGTCATAAAATCCCAAATAATTGGGTGATGATTTACATAATCATATTGATAAATAGGTGAAAAAATACCTAATGAATCAATATCGCCGGTAGAAAAAGTACTTTGACTAACACAAGTAACAAAGTGTAACATGTTATTTTTATCAACTGTTACATCACCTCCGTGAAGATATTGGTCGAATGTATAATAACGTTTCATAGGTACAAGTTCACCTACGTTTTTCTCGACTTCCGGGTGATGGCACATCCAATCGTAACCGGCTAATTTTTGAGTCCAAGTGGCACCACCATCAGTAGTAGCATATAATATTGGAGTCATAGCAGAGTCAGCGGATGGGTTACCATAATTAGTATTTAATCTACCTAAAAACACAACATAACCGTGCAAACCATCAGGGCCAAAAGCCATACGAGGCGAAGTAAGCTGATAACCTAAAGCGCCTTTGCGAGCAGGTGGTACTAATGAAGTAGAGTCAACAGTCCAACTAACAGCATTACCCGCAACGTTTAAAGTAGCTTTAACAAAAACACCTTTGTCAACCATGTTACAGTTAGTACAAGTAAATGAACGATCTCCTACAGTACCAATAGAAACAACTGTTTTACCATCATATAAATATTGCACATCAGTTGATGGTGCACCTTCATATGCTAATGCTTGCACATCGTTACCAAAAGAACTTCCTGCACCTACCGCCGGAGCGTATAAAGAATCTCCTGATGGAGCGGTATGTGTAACTGCACTTGTGCTCCATAATGGTTTAGCAGTATAAGCCGTACCTGTCCAATTTGTGTTATCAGTTACAACTCCATAAGCTACAGAAATTGCTTTATGATAATCTGTATTACCAGTAGGGTTTAAAAAAGTACCGCTTGGGTAACGAGCATGATGCGTAGTAGCATCTTTATATAAAATAACCGAATCTAAAGCAAGTGTTGTTGCATTAATAATAGTAGCCTGCAAAAAACCACTTGTTGTGTTAAGTGCCCATGTTTTAGATCCACGTTGTGTCCAAACTAAAGAGTTTAAATCGCCATTATACGATAAACAATTTTGTTCTGAACTAACTAAGCTCCCACCTACACCATTACAGTTATATGAAGTGGTAAGTGGCAATGAAGTGTTACACGCACTTAAAGTTGATTGATGCCCTTTTTTAGCAGTAGCAGCTACTTTTATACTTTTTGTAGTAGTTGGTTGAGATTCTACACCTATTCTCTCTCTTGCAATAACCGATGTTTTTTGCAAGTATTTAGGGTTTACTACTTTTCTATCCGTGCTTTGGGCAAAACCTGCAACACCAACTACTAAAGCAGTGCCTAATAATAGTATTTTTTTCATGATTTTTATTTTTGGTTAAACATTAAACTATATATACAAATCTACATTAAAAAAGGGACTATTCCTTATTAGTTATAAACTATTGATTAACAGTTATTTAAATATTCATTAAGTCTGCCCATGTTGCAAACACAAGCGCTTTGAAGGTAAGGCTGTCTTCCTTATAATTGGCTGTATTTTTTAAACGGTGGTGCTTTTTTGTTGAACGGTCAGTTTTAACAAAAAAACGGTCGTCAAAAAAGGGTTTTAATTTACTCGAATTCAATAAATCAGCCTTTTTTTCAATTAAATCAGCTAACCATTTGTTGTGTGGTGTAACAAAACCCATTTTATCTCTACGATTATAAACCGTTTCGGGTAAGTAATTTTTCATGCTTTCGCGCAAAATATATTTGCTTACACCGTTGTTTATTTTGTAAGATGAAGGGGTGCTAAAAGCCAAGCTAATTAAATTCGTATCATCAGCAAACGGCGTACGCGATTCAACGGAATGATGCATGCTACATCTATCTTCGCAACGCAGGTAGGTTTTTAACCTGTGGTTAAAAAAATCGTAATGCAGGTTTTCATTTAGTGAAGAAAAATTATCGGTAAAATTTTCTGGTGCTGTATGCGATTTTACAAAGGCAGTGTTTAGTAATTTTTTATTTGCATTGTAATGCAAGGTTCTTTTCGCATTTTCTTTAGTGTATAAAAGCCAAAAGTTGTTTCCAAAATTTTTTATTTCAGATGCTGCTTGTTTAAACTGCTTGTTACGCAACAACTCATTTACATAAGTGGTGTAGTAGTGCGAGTAACCTGCAAATAATTCGTCGCTGCCTTGTCCATCTAAAACAACCTTTATATTGTTTTGTTTAGCCAATTGCATAACCCTAAATTGGGCATAAGTACTGGTACTCCAAATGGGTATATCAAGTGCGTAAATTAGTTTATCAAAATCACTTATTAATTCTTCAACCGTTGGTGTAACTGTATGCCAGTTTGCCTGTGTAAAATCAACCACATTTTTTGCATAGTTACTTTCATCAATTTTTTCACCCGGAAATGTTGCTGTAAACGCATTAAAATTTTTATTGTGTTGTGCTATAACACCCGATATAACTGAGCTATCAATTCCGCCACTAAGGCAGCAACCAACGGGTACATCGGCACGCAGGCGTTTTATAATAGAATCTGCAATTAACTGCTCGGTTTTTTCTTTATAAACTAAAAAATCTTGGTCGTCATAAACTGTAAAATCAGTATTAATTTTTACATCAAAATATTTTTTTAGTTGAATTTTTTTGTCGTGTAAATCAAGCTCTAAAAAATGAGAAGGAGATAATTCGAAAACATTTTTCAAAAAACCTTCGGATTCATATTCAATAGCGTCATGCAATAAATAATGTTGTAAGGCTCGCTCATTTAAACAAGTTTCAATAAAGGGTAGTGCTCTTAAGGCTTTAATTTCAGAAGCAAAACAAAATACCCCATTTTTAAAATAATAGTAAAACGGTTTTACACCGCTTCTGTCTCTGGCACAAAAAAGTTTTTTGTTTTCTATATCATATATAGCAAAAGCAAACATGCCGTTTAATTTTTGCAAACATTCACTGTCCCAATATAAATAAGCACTCAGTAAAACTTCCGTATCACTTTGTGTTTTAAATGTGTAACCGGCTTGTTCTAACTCTGTTCGTAATTCAATATAATTATAAATTTCCCCGTTAAAGGTTATCCAAATTTTACCGTTGGCAGTGCACATGGGTTGGTGACCGCTTTCGCTTACGTCTATAATAGATAATCGTCTATGAACAAACAGACCCGTATACTTTTGTTCAACCTGTTGTATATGTTGTTTAGCTGAAAAATTAAACGGGTTGTTTATAGATTGTTTTTGTGTATCATCTCCGTAGCTACAAACAACATCTTCAGCTTTAAAAAATAAAAAACCCTCATCATCTGGTCCGCGGTGCTGTAATGTTTTACTAATAATTTTTGCCCCATCAATAATATTGATAGGATTATTTTCAAGATTAATTATACCGCCAATGCCACACACCTTGCTATTGTTTATTGGTTAAAGGAAGCAACTTTTTCCATTTAAAAAACAGGTTGTAGAAAGAAGTTTGGGTTTGTTTTTTAAACATAAATAACAAAAATAAAGACGATGCAATGTACGAAGCGCAATTGGTATAAGCAGCACCTTTGGCTCCAAATAACGGAATTAAAATAAAAGAACAGGGTAGGGTTATAGCTAAGCCAACCAAGGCACTTGTGGCATTAAATTTCATGTTGCCCGTAGCCGAAAAATAATGCAGGTACACGCCAGCGAAGCCATATGCCGCTATACCCGGGGCAAGTAACAAGCAATATGTTTTTATATGTACAAAATCTTCTCCAAATAAAAATGTAAAAACCGCAGTAGGTAAAAAGTTTAAAACAAGTAAAGCAAAAGCAGATAAAGCGAAACTTATTTTAGCCAGCTTAATGGTAAGGTTAATGGCTAACTCCTTATTATCTCTATTCGAAAGTGTTACATATTGTACCATAGTAATGCCATTCATAATTACCCAAACAGCTTCGCTTATAGATGTAGCAGTTGAAAAAACACCCACGTTTTTTTTGTTTTGCCAATTGTTAGCACCATCTAAAACATAATAGCAAAACCTGTAATTTAATAGCTGAAGCATATTGGCTGCCTGTACCATTAAACCGTAACGTGCCATTAAAGCAAACGATTCTACCCACGAAAATGAAACACGTTTAAAATCATTTTTTAAATAGTACAAGCTGATTAATAGATTAATTAAATAACCAAAAGCCAATGAACGGTAAAAAGCAAAAACCGAAATCTCATTCAGTATAAAAAACTGAAATATTAAAGAGCCAATAATAGCAAAGCTTTGCGATATACTGGCTAAATTATTTTGTTTTATTTTTTGGAGCCCGTTTAAAAAAACATTACTAATACTGCTTGTATTTGATAGCAGGGCAAGCAGTATAAAGTAAATTAATTCTTCGGTTTTAAAATGAAAGTATAAATGAAATAAAAACGGAAGTAAAACACCTGTTGTAATACCAACAAGTATGGCGGGTAACAGTAAACTAAACGGATTTTTTTTTGGTATGAGATATACCAGAGCATTTCCGCCAATAATATCATTAAACAATAAAATAACGGTTACATTTAAAAACAAAATGCTTATTTCTCCGCGCCCACCGGCACCTAAATAACGAGCCGTAATAAGAACCACTAAAAAATTAATAATAGAAATAATTCCTTTAGAAAATATGGTTTGAATTATTTTAGTTAGCATGTGTAGAGAGCGAATTTACATATTGTTTGAATTGATTAAACAATGTTATTGCAAAGCGTTGTTCTAACGCTATTAAGGCTTACTTATTTTATATTATTATTTTGGTTTTTTATACAGAATTTTTTCTAAATTTGCAGCCTGAATTTATGGACTGTGTAGCTCAGTTGGTTAGAGCATCAGATTGTGGTTCTGAGGGTCGTGGGTTCGAGCCCCATCACGGTCCCTTAAATTCTTAAATGCTTTTGCATTAAAAAATGTTGAATCTTACCCCACAAAAGGTAAGATTTTTCGTTTACAACATATCCGCAACTTTTATAAAAATCTACCGCATTTTCTCTTGCATGCAGTATAACTTCTAAACGATTATTAGTTTTTGAAACATCTTCTAAATAAGCAATTACTAATTTGCCCAAACCTTTTCCTTGATAATCAGGGTGCACTGCCATGTAGCGTATTTGTGACGTTTTATCGTCTACAAAATGCAAACGAGAACAAGCAATGGCTTTATCATCAGTTTTTATAAAAGCATGTATGCTGGTGTTATCTGTTTCATCAAATTCAGAACCAGGAGGATGTCCCCAAGGTTTTCTTAAAACATCATAACGTAATTGGTAATAAATTTTAAAATCGTTCGGAGTAGAAGGTTGCTCTACTATAAAATTAGAACTTAGCACGCGTACGGTGTTGTTTTTTAAATTTAAATTTATAGATAACGTTAACGGTAAATAAAATGTAAGAATCCTTGTATTTTGGATTTCCCCTTTGAGCACCAGTACCATCTCCATTTGGGGATGTTGCACCCGGTATAGTTCCTAAGCTTGGGTCAGCCAAGGCCACAGCAGTTGCCCCATATGCTTGTTGAAGTTTTGCTTTGTCGTAATATCGACCGCTAACTCCATCAATATAATCTGTAAAAGTTTTTCTAACTGAAAGTTCTGCTCCAATGCTAAAACGTTTATTAATTGCATAGCGAACCCCAAGTCCAACTGGAATACACACACTAAAATTCGAAAATTGTTTTGGTCCTCCGGGCAAACCTTGCCCTTCTGTGTGATATTTTCTTACACTATACCAAGTGCCATTTAGTTGTTCTTTAGGATTGTAATAAAAAACACCTATCCCTGAAAACAAATAAGCTGTAAATTTTCTGGCTTTCTTTTTAGAATGTAAGCCGCCAATAGAATATAGGTTTTTTGTTTTTTCGCCAATAAAATAATACTCTGCCTGTACACTAAGTTCTATTATAGAGGAACGGAAATTTAAATTGCGGTTATGTCTTATTTTATCCTGGGTTAAAGCATCGTCGCCAGATACCATGGCATATGTAAGCATGCCTTTAAAGCCAAAGGCAGATGTTACTTTTTTATACCTAAGTCCGCCATTTATATTAAAACGAGTTGAGTTAAAGTTATAATCTTTTAAAAAGTGTGTACCACTTTGGCTAGAACCTCCTAAATCTCCCAAAAAACCGGTAGGGCCAATGCCACCAATAAGCTCATATTTGTATTTGTTTTTAGATTGGGAAAAAACCAATACAGATAATAACATTAAGTAAATAAAAATATGAGTTCCCTTTTTCATTTGCGGTTGCAAATTAACAAAATAAAACACTTGTTTAAAACTACAGAATGTAATTTTAAACAAGCCAATGTTAGCTTAATATGATTTGGTTTTTAGGTGTTGTTTTTAATGTTTTCTATAAAAGAGGGTAATTTCTTTAAATAAGCAAGTTCCTTAAATTTCTCTCGGGCTTCAGCAGCAGGGCTGCCAAAATAAACTTTACCGCTTTCTAAATCCTTACCGACACCAGATTGGGCATAAACTTCTACATTATCAGGTATACTAACATCGTTAGCAACTCCCGCTTGTCCCCATAAAATAACATTATCACCAATAGAAACTACCCCTGCCACACCTACCTGAGCAGCAATGGTGCAGTTTTTACCTATAGTCGTATCGTGTCCGATGTGCACTAAATTATCAATTTTAGTGCCTTTTCCAATAACAGTAGATGCTGAAGCACCTCTGTCCATAGTACAAGAAGCTCCTATTTCAACATCATCTTCAATAATTACGTTTCCGCAAGATTCTAATTTTTCTAATTTATCAAGCCTTCTTTTAAAGTAAAAAGCATCACTTCCTAGTACCGAATTAGCATGTATAACCACATTATTGCCAATTTGGGTATAATCGTAAATAGTAACATTAGGGTGTATAATACAATTATTGCCAATAACTACATGATTTCCGACAAACACACCGGGCATAATAACCGTGTTTGTACCTATTTTAGCCGTAGGACTGATATTTACATTACTAAATTCTAGAGGTCTAAAAAGCCTCACTAATTTATTATATGCCGTAAAAGGTTCGGGGTGAAGTAACAAAACTTTTCCTTCGGGGCATTCTACCTGTTGGTTAATAATAACTGCAGTAGCCTTGCTGGATACAGCATTTTTAAAGTATTTAGGATGGTCAACAAACACCAAATCGCCTTCGTCAACGCGATGAATTTCGTTTAAACCCGAAATTAACTTTGTTTCATTACCAATAATTTCGGCACCAACTAAACGGGCTAACTCTTTTGCAGACGTCTTTTCTATCTTCATACTACCGCTATGAATGGTAAATATACATTAATTTTTTAATATTGAGTTATTAAATAAGCTGCCTTATATTTGCATTATGAAGAAAATTTTAACTTTATTTTTATTTATTTCACTTAGTTCTATAGCTCAGAAAAAAACAAAACAAGTTGCTACTGATTGGAGTACACCTCTTCAAGTAGTTGAAGGATTAAAACCGGGCAATAAAGCACCTGAATTAGCCTATAAAAATCCAAACGATTCTATAATTTCTTTATCATCTTTACGTGGGAAAATTGTTTTAATAGATTTTTGGGCAAGTTGGTGTGGACCCTGCCGTATGGAAAATCCACATGTGGTAGAGGCGTACAATAATTTTAAAAATAAAACATTTAAGGGCGGCGAAAAAGAGTTTACTGTTTATAGTGTTTCTTTAGATTTATATAAAGCTGCTTGGAATAAAGCCATAGCAGCGGATGGTTTAGTGTGGCCTTATCATGTATCTGATTTAAAACAATGGAATTCGGAAGCAGGAGCAAAATATGATATAAGCTCTATCCCAACTAATTGGTTAATTGATGGACGAGGTGTTATAGTTGCCATAGGACTTCGTGGTGAGGCTTTAGATAAAAAGTTAGAAAGCATGCTTGCTGAGATTGAGAATAAAAAATAAAAAATTTCTTATTAATTTTTTTGGTAGATTTATTGCAGATAAAGTTTCTGTATGCTTGTAGCTATTATAGATTTAGGCACTAATACATTTGGGTTGCTTATTGTTGATATACAGGGCAATAAATACAAAACAATCCATCAAAGCAGAGAAGTAGTTAAACTGGGACAAGAAAATATTATTGATAATATTTTACCACCCGAGGCTTTTAAACGTGGTATTACAGCGCTTTGCAATCTTTCAAAAATAATTAGAGAGTATAAAGTGGAAACTATTAGAGCATTTGCCACATCTGCTATTAGGGAGGCAAGCAATGCCAATGATTTTATTTTAGAAGTAAAAAAACAAGCCAATATTGATATAGAAATTATTAGCGGAGATAAAGAAGCTGAACTTATTTATTATGGAAATAAAATGGCGGTAGAAATAGGTCAAGAACCCTGTTTAATTATGGATATAGGCGGAGGCAGTAACGAATTTATCATTGCTAATAGCACAAGTGTTTTTTGGAAACAAAGCTTTAAACTTGGGGTAGCTCGCTTACTGAATATATTTAAACCTGAAAATCCTATCAGCGAAAAAACTAGACAAAGTATAATTGAATATTTAAAAATAGAATTACAACCTTTATTAATTGAATTAAAGAAACATTCCATTCATACATTAATTGGCTCTTCTGGGGCATTTGAAAGTGTGCTGAATATGATTGGTAAAGAAGAAATAAAACCAAACAAAACTTCTTACGATATTAATTTAGAAGATTATCACCTAATTAGTAAAAAAACGATTCATTCAACTGCCGAAGAAAGAATATTGCTACCGGGTTTAATCCCGATGCGTAGAGATATGATAGTGTTGTCATATATTTTAATTGATTTTATTTTAAATAATGTGCAGGTAAAAAAAATAACGCTATCAACCTATTCGCTTAAAGAGGGAGCTATAACTTTGTTTATGGAAAAAAATCAACCTATTTAATTTATTAAAAAGTTTTCTTTCACTAATTAATTCTTTTTACCCGCCAAATCATCAGTAAAATAAAACCAAATAGCATGCCACCTAAATGAGCAAAGTGCGCAACATCATCTAATGGATTATTGCTTATTCCTGAAAATAATTCTATAAGACCATAACCTGCTACAAAATATTTAGCTTTAATTGGAATAGGGATGAACATTAACATCAACTCTGAATTAGGAAATAACATACCAAAAGCAATTAATAAACCAAATAACGAACCTGAAGCACCTATTACTATAAAACGATTTAAATATTCGTTTCGTTGCTCAATGATTTGTGATTGAATTACATAATCTTTTGCTTCGTGTAATAATGTATTAGTTTGCTCCATCATGGGCATTAATTGATAATAATAAACCAATAATTGTATAGCTGCAGCACCTAAGCCGGTAAAGATGTAATAAAATAAAAAACGTTTTGGCCCCCATACATTTTCTAAAATAGCACCAAACATAAATACGGCGTACATGTTAAAAAATATATGCATAAACCCGCCATGCATAAACATGTATGTAACAAACTGGTAAGGTTTAAAAGCTGGAGCTGCAAAATAGTGTAAACCTAAAATATTGGTAAGGTCTATGCCTTTTGCTTTTAAAAGCCATGTTGCTAAAAAAAGCAAAACATTTATAATTAATATATTTTTGGTAACCGTTGGTAACGATTGAAAATTGTTCATTTAATTTCGTTTAAAAAGTTTGTCTATATCTGTTTGGTTTATTTGTGTGTACACGATTTTTCCTTGCGGACTATATGCGTGTTCATCACAAGCAAATAAATGTTCTACCAATAATTTCATTTCTTCAAATTGCAGCTCTTTGCCATACTTTATGCAAGTGTTTTGTGCCAAGGCACGGCAAATGTTTTCACCTTTATCTAACTTAATATCTAAGTTATTAAGTTTATAGTTTTCTAATAAACCATTTAAAACCTCTACACTATTTAATGAACTTAAATCAGCCGGAACGCCCTGTACCACAATAGTATCTTTGCCAAAAGGAACAATATCAAAACCCAGGTTTTTTAAATCATCATTCAACTCTTTTAATAAAAGCATATCGGCAGATGATAACTCAACAGTTTGAGGAAATAATTCTTGTTGAGAGTGTATAGGGTGCTGCGCTGATTTTTTATAATGCTCATACATAATGCGCTCGTGCGCTCGTTGCTGGTCTATTAGTAAAAGACCATCGCCAGTAACGGCAACTATGTACTTGTTTTGTAGCTGAAATACTTTATCAAAACTTACTTCTGTTTTTTGTGCATGAAATAAATTTTCTTCTTTATGCGCTGTAGTATAAATATGCTGGTTTTCAGGCTTTACATAATCTTCGTATAACGATTTCCAATCTGTATTAGTAGTAGACTTCGTTTCTTTGTCATTAAATGGATTATAGCTTGGGTTGTACTGAATTTTAGGAGCTTGTGGCACACCTTGATTTTTAGAATAATTAAATTCTACAATTTGTTCTTGATCAAAATCAATAGAAGGGGCTAAATTATTTTTCCCTAAAGCACGTTTTACGGATGTTTTTAAAATGGCATATACCGTTTTTTCATCTTCAAACTTTATTTCGGTTTTGGTAGGGTGAATGTTTACATCAATAACATTGGGTGGTACGGTTATAAATAAAAAATAAGCAGGATACTCGCCCTCGGGAATTAATTGAAAATAAGCACTTTTAACAGCATGATCTAAATAACCGCTTTTAATAAAACGATTATTTACAAAAAAGTATTGCAAACCTCTTTTCTTTTTAGAAGAAGCCGGAGTACCTACATAACCCATAATACTAATATTAGGTGTTTGCTCATTTACGGCAACCAATTTATCTTTTAATGTGTTACCAGCTAAGCCTGCAACACGTAGGAGTAGGTTAGTGGGGGGTAAATTATAAACCTCGTTGGTGTTGCTAATTAATTTAAAACCTACATCAGTATGAGCCATAGCAACACGTTCAAACTCATCAATAATATGGCGAAGTTCTATAGTATCATCTTTTAAAAAATTACGACGAGCAGGCACATTAAAAAATAAATTCTTAACACTAAAGGATGTGCCGTTTGCACATTGACAAGGTTCTTGACTAACAAAATTCCCTCCTTCAATAATAACTGAAGTGCCAGTTAGTGCTTCTGTTGTTTTGGTTTTAAGTTCAACCTGCGCAACAGATGATATGGCGGCTAAAGCCTCACCACGAAATCCCTTGGTGCTTATGGCAAACAAATCGTCGGCTGTTTTTATTTTAGATGTTGCATGGCGCTCAAAACACATACGTGCATCAGTCTCACTCATGCCCTTGCCATTATCTATAACTTGTATAAGGGCTTTACCACCTTCTTTTACCAGTAATGAAATTTGTGTAGCACCAGCATCAACTGCATTTTCAAGCAATTCTTTTACAACAGATGAAGGGCGTTGTACCACCTCGCCAGCCGCAATTTGATTAGCAATGTTTTCGGGTAAAAGGTTTATTATATCAGCCACTCGCTTATTTTAAAATAACTTTAACGCTATACGAACCTATATTGGCAGCATTAAAAACAGTTTCGTAAATAGATAAGTATAACATACCGGCAGTTGCACTTGTGCCGTTAAATTTGCCCCCTGCGCGCAAAGGAGTTGTACTTTGCTCCCCAATTTTATAAACCACATTGCCATAGGTGGGATAGGTGGTAGCATCACTTGTATAATCGCTTGTTTCTGTTGCACTTCCACCCGGATGATACTTTTGGTTAGAAAGACTAGCCAAGGTAACTTCTCCTGTAGAAATAATGGAGAATTTCTGTCCGCTTTTAAGCATAATGCCTGTTTTAAGCCAACCACCATTATTATTACCGCTAATGTTTTTTGAAGCAATTAGTTTAAATGATAAATCATTGGCACCATTTTCGTTGATATAACTGATATCAATGGTTTTAATTTTTTCTTTCGGAATTGATAAGTTACCATATTCTGTTTTTACATCCAGTTTGCTAAACTCATAGGTTCCACCCATAGTATATTGGTTGTCGATAGATACGATGTCTTTATCAGAAGTAGCATCATCAACAAAGTTTGCCGCTTTAATTTCAGCTAAAGCATTATCAGGTGTATAATCTCCGGTATATTCGGTTTGATTTTTGGCATCGTTGGTAAAATTTGTAATTGCCGGAATGGCTTTAATGCCAAGCTTTACAAGTTCATCGTAAGCTCCTTTTTTAATATCGTCGCTGCTATTGTTTAGTTGTTTTAAAAAAGAAATGGCTTTATCAGAAACAGCTTTATCTGAAGGAATGCCAACTTGTATGGAGTTTACGCTTTTTACAGGAATAATTAATTTACCATAACCTGTAACTAAATTTATATCAGCTAAAGATGTTGTACCTGTTACATTACTTCCATCACGTAATTTAACAGTTACTTCGGCAGGTTTTTGTGCAAATGAAATGCTGAAACATAATACAGCAAAAAGCAGTGTTATTTTTTTTGAATTCATGGGTTAAAATTGGTAGGTAAAATTACTAATTTACTTTAAGCTTATAACGTTAGCTAATCTTAAAACAACACATTTATGCTAAAGTGTTTTAAACAAAAAGCCCACCAATCGGCCTTAATTACGCAAGTCTCTAATTAGGTTTTATGGGTAAAAATGCTAAAAGGAGGTCAATTGACCTCCTTTTTAATTTACTGATTTTATGTGATTTACGCCATTTTACAGCATTAGCTGCCAAAAATAGATAAAGTCATACAGGTTACGTTATTTATACTCAATTGTAAGTATTTTGTACCTCCCGTTAACCCTTTTAGCTTTAGCTCTAACAGTTATCCAAGACCCATTATCCATGCTGCCAATAAACTCAGAACCATCTAATCCTGCATCACCCGTAATATCAATTTTAGGAGAATCTAAAATTTCCTTATCATCCTTACCTTTATTTTTGATGTGAGCATTTCCTTTTCTTGTAAGAATATTTAAGTGGTAAACATGAATCTCATAATTTTTAAAAACATCATCTGTAACTATATTTTCTTTGCTCTCAATTATTTCTGTCGCAGAAACTAATTCATTATAAAAATCATTGTCCATGACCCCAATAGAACTTTCCTTATTATCAGTAGTATTATGGGATTTCATTTCTAAATATTCAAACCCATGTCCTAGTTGGTCTGTCATCCTTTCTAATTCAAAAGGTATTTTCATTATATTATTTACTAATCTCTCCTGAGATTTAGCATCAAACTTGTGAGCAAGTATTTGATAAGCATTTTCTAATGGCACACTAACCATCTTTTGAAATTCAGTATCGTTAAAATCTTTGTCTTTTAATTTTCTTGCTTCGGAAGACAAATGATTTATAGAATAATCTATGGTTTTTGTTACGTATTCATTAAGAGCTTTCTCGGCATCTTTATTAAAATACATATCATTAGAAGTGAATTTAACTTTAAAATTTATTCCAAAACTTGTTGGTGTATATGCAACTTGATGTATTTCGGGAGTTAATCCGCCTACTTTAACACAATCAGTAATGGTTGTAAGAAACTGCATTACATTTTTAGAAATTATATTTACCTGATTGTTTAATGCTTCATGTGCATCTGCTAATTGACCTTTAAGGCTTAATGTAAATTCTGAACCAAAAATAATTTCACTATTAGGGCAGAACACACTTGCTAATGGCATACAATCCTGTGGTATTTCTGCTATTGGAGTGTTATAAATATTTATTATCTTCTCATTTACATCTTTATCAATAACAAAAATTCTTTTTGCAGTTTCAATTAGTTGTCTATATGATATTTTATTTTTTTTAAACTTTACAAAATCTATATTCTTTATTATAGTATGAAAATATCTAAAAGTTTCTCCGTCTTCGCTTTCAGCACATAATGACCCTATTATCCTATCTCCATATTCATTTGTTCCTGTATATAATATCGGAACTTCATCAAAATGGATTAATAGATAATTGTCAACTATTATAGGAATATCTGTATCTACTATATATTTAGGCTGAATCTCAAACATTTTTCATTTTTTCTAAATCTTCAACTGTTATCAGTTCCACTAACTCCAAATGCTTTTCAGTATCAAAATCATCAGGCTTATAAAAATCAAAATGATATTTATCAATTCCATCTTTTTGATTTGGTGTATTTTTTACCATTCCACCATCTGATTTTATTTTAAAAACGGATAATTGCTTTTTAGAACCAGTAGCAATACCCATGTAAATCATATTTTTTTCAATAATTTCCTCTATACTTTCATTATTGTATATGTGTATAGATATACCTCTAATGCCACACCATTCAGCACAGTTATCTATTTCAGGTATTTTGTTTTTGGAGTATTTAAAATCACCATTTTTTAATTTATTGGATACGTTTACTCTCCTCGTAAATACGTTGCAATTATCAATGATGGCATCTTTTATACAACTACAAGTAATTCCTTCGTGAAGCTCGTTAAAAGTCATATTATTTGAGTATATATTACTTGCATAAATTAAACCTTTTTGCTTTGATAGGAATAGAGAGGTGTTTGATATTTAATTATGCTTCAACTAAAGAATATTTA
>JABDCR010000041.1:20528-22562 GCA_013288015.1 Bacteroidota bacterium
TAGGAGAATCTAAAATTTCCTTATCATCCTTACCTTTATTTTTGATGTGAGCATTTCCTTTTCTTGTAAGAATATTTATCTAAAAATAAAATAATGCGTTGTTTTTCTACTCGTGATAAACATGAAGTATCTATAATTGCTCTTTTCTTTGAATAAAAAGCATTCGATAAATCAAAAGTATTTTCATCTACTTTAGTTTCTTCCTTAATTGTAGAATAGTCAAATTTATCAGTCTTAAAAGAAATACTAACAAATCTATTTGATGTTAACCCGTTCGACATAAGTAAATCAAAAAGCACTTTACCTAAATAATTTTTCTTTTTCAAAGTCTTTTCTACACTAAGACATAATTCATCCAGTCGATTATTTGATAAAGGAAGAACAATGATTTTATTTTCTGAGTTGACTATTTTATATGGCTTTTTCATATTAAAAATTTTAAGTTTTTATTAGTAATAGTAGCAGAGCACTTTTCTAAAATTTCAAAACTCTCATTAATTAACGATTTAGCAACTCTAATGTCATCAATAACCCTTGTTCCCACTAATGTTCCATCTACATGGAAAATTGCGTGCCTATTTTTTTGTAGAAATTATACAACTTCTCAATAGACCTCTTAGTAAAGATACAATTTATATTTGATTCAGCATTAGCATTTAACTTAAAGTTTGTAGTACCAGTACCATCATCTTCTAAAACTGCTGCAAAAGTATTATCAATATTTATACCATTTTCAATAAAAAGTTGTTTAATAAAACCCTCTGCTCCTCTAAGTACAGGAAAAACCATAAACGAATAATCAGTTGTTTCTATATCTAATCTTTCTGTAATAAAAGCAGGTAAAATAATGACCCTAACCTTATTGTGTAACATCTTAGTAGAATATGGTAGACGGGCATCAAAAAGTTTCTCGGCACTAGTCTTATCTAAATCTTTAACACTAAAAGATTCAAGGGTAGCTTGTACCATTTCTCCGTAGGTTAAGTAAGAAGATAATCCTTCTATTACCTGACTTTTAAGAAGTCCTGATTTACCCTGAACATTAAATGAGCCAGTTGTATAATGATTTAGATGAATTTTATCCCCATATTTACTTTGATACTCATATTTAATCCCATTAGTAAGATTTACTTCTCCAATTTTTTCTGCATGACAATAGTTAACTAAAAAATCAAATAACATATTAAGTGATTCATCACTTAGATTTTTAATATATATAGGCGCATTAAATTTTACATCAAATGCAGTCTTATCAATAACATGTTGTGCCACTTTTTTTCCTAATTCTTTATTCTCTCCCTCATGGCAAGCAATAGTAGTTTTTCCATCTTTCTTATAATAAATATTTAGAGTTGATGGTTTTTCTTCATGGGGTACTTTAATAAAAACTTTTACTAAATCATTTGTAAATCCTTGTTGAGTAACGGTTGCTCCTTCACAATATGTTTTTAATGCCTCATCAATAACCTCTCTATTAAGGTTTAAATCTTTAAAAGTATCGCTCATAAATAAAAAATAGGATGTCGAAGATAATATAAAAAACAACCAAATGATTTTAATAATGCAGGATACATAAGGGGTATGTAAGATTTTTCAAGAAAATGTATATATTTTTCATTCATCAAGCATAATTCAAATTTACGTATAGCATATATGTAGCATGTACTTTGCGGTAAGTATGTGTGTGCTTTGCGGCAAGTAAATGTTATTTTTTGTCTATTTATAAATGGGGTTAAAATATACTTTTGACATTCATTATTTCAGCCCTTATTCTATTTTTTCATTTTTATATTGCTCAAAAGTTAGCTGTGGGTATCGGCTTCCGATTCTGATTACTTTGCCGTCAATTTTTTGATACAATCCATTAACTATACTGAACGGTTTTTTATGTTCAGACAGATGATTTAATATCGGCAACAACAAATCATCAGGTATATAGAATAAACTTAAACGCGCCTGCAATTTTTCTTTAGGGTCTGTTATGTATCGCCTATAAAATTGACTATCCAGTTCCATTTTTTCATGATGTTTATA
>JABDCR010000042.1 GCA_013288015.1 Bacteroidota bacterium
GCCATTGCTGCCGAAAAATTAGTGCACATTGAATATGAAGAACTGGAAGCGATTTTAAATTTACGAACTGCCATAGAAAAAAATTCTTTACTGGCACCTGCACGTACTATGAAACGTGGTGATGCAAGTGCTGCTTTGAAAAAAGCGAAACATGTTTTAAAAGGAGAATTAGAAACAGGGGCGCAAGAACATTGGTATTTGGAAACACAATCGTGTTTGTGTGTACCGGGAGAGCAACAAGAAATTACGGCGTATAGCTCAACACAACATCCATCAGAAACGCAGGCGATAATTGCCGAAGTACTTGGCGTTGGCAAAAATGAAATTGTAGTTGAAACACGCCGTATGGGCGGTGCCTTTGGTGGTAAAGAAACCCAGGGTAATTGGGCTGCAGCATGGTGTGCATTATTATGTAATGCAACAAAATGCCCTGTGAAAATAAGATTGTTTAGAGATGATGACCAGATTATAACGGGTAAGCGTCATCCATATATTATACAATACGAAGTTGGTTTTGATGATGCAGGAAAAATATCTGCGCTGAAATTTGAACAACATGCCGATGGTGGTTGCGCTACCGATTTAAGTTTGGCAATTTTAGAGCGTGCTATGTTACATGCTGATAGCAGTTACTATATTGAAAATATGGAAGTGATTGGTAAGGCATATAAAACAAATTTACCATCTAATACTGCGTTTAGAGGATTTGGTGGTCCGCAGGGGATGGCTGCTATGGAGAGTGTGATTGACAGGATTGCACGTTTCTTAAAGAAAGATTCGGTTGATGTGCGTAAGCTAAATTTTTACGGAACAGATAAAGATAACATTACGCATTACGGACAAGAAGTTGAACTGAATCGTTTGGATGTGATGTACGAGCAGTTGATGAAATCATCAGACTATAGAAACAGAAGAAAAGCCGTTGATGAGTTTAATGCGAAGAATGAATTTTATAAAAAAGGATTGGCGTTAACACCCGTAAAATTTGGTATATCGTTTACTACTTCATTTTTAAACCAGGCAGGTGCTTTGGTAAATATTTATAAAGACGGAACTATTTTGGTCAACCACGGCGGTACCGAAATGGGGCAGGGGCTTAACACCAAAATTGCGCAGATAGCCGCGGCCGAGTTGGGTGTGAGTCTGTCGAAAATAAAAGTGAATGCTACCAACACATCAAAAGTGCCAAACACATCGGCTACGGCGGCATCAGCAGGAACAGACTTGAATGGCATGGCCGTTAAAGTGGCGGTTGATAAATTGAAAAACAGAATATGCGAATTGTTTGCCAAAGAGTTTAGCAAAGCACATGCCGATAAACCGAGTGAGAAAGAAAACATTGTAATTGAAAACGATTTAATTTTTGATAGTAGACACCCTGATAGAAAAATTGATTTTGGTGAAGCAATGACGGTTTGCCATTTTAACCAGATAAGTTTAAGTGCAACGGGTTTTTACCGCACACCAAACATTGGTTGGGATAAAGCAACCGGCTGGGGTAAACCTTTTAACTATTTTGCTTTTGGCATGTGTGTTAGCGAAGTGATGGTTGATACACTAACAGGGTTTTATAAAAATTTGCGCACTGATATTTTGCATGATGTGGGAGATTCGATTAATGCGGGCTTGGATATTGGACAAGTGGAAGGCGGCTATATACAAGGGGTGGGTTGGTGCACTACCGAAGAAGTAAAATGGAATGATAAAGGACATTTGCTTAACCACTCGCCGGATACATACAAGATACCATCTGTGCAAGATATACCTGCTGATTTTAGAACGCATTTATTACAAAGCGCACCAAACCCAAACGCTATACGCAAAAGTAAAGCGGTAGCCGAACCACCTTTAATGCTTGCTTTTGCAACCTGGCTGGCTATTAAAGATGCGGTTTCCTCAGTTGCTAATCATCAGTTTGAGCCTGCCTTTAAATTGCCTGCTACTAATGAGGTTATTTTGTTAAGTATTGAGGATTTGAAAAAGAGGGTGAAATAGAATTAAGTTATTAAAAAATAAAACCAATGGCTAAACGTATAAGACTTGCATTAAGGTTTATGCCTGTTACTTTAGTGTTTACTTGAGGTAGTTGGTGCTGGTTATAATAAGTGGGGCCATAACTTTGTTGCGTGCCGATTGAATATATGTTGGTTGTAGATGTACCTGTTGATTGTTGGATGCCCGATGTATAATAACTTAAACCTAAGCCGGCTTCAACAGAAGTAAAAACATGTTTGCGATCTAAAAATTTAAAGCCTACACCACTTACCAAATTATAACTATATACTTTAGCTGCATAGTGTACTGCGCTATCGTAGGTAATATATGTAGAACTTGTGGAATAGTGCCACGAAGAATAATCGGCAAAACTATATGATGTAAAGGTTTGAAAATAAAAATCAGCAAATAAATAGGTGCTGAAATTTTTATATCTAAATACTGTGTGCTGAAAACCAATGCTGTATTGCTTTGTATTTTGTCCACTCCCGCCAAAGTTAGTCCTAAGCTTTCCAACTATAACACCATTAAAACAATACGATAATCTAAGTGCATTTTTTTTACTTACAAAATATTTAAACTGCAAACCTACCACGGGCACTGTTTTATTAGTGTTGTTAAAATACGAGGGTACATAATATAAGGTTATAGGTAAAATGGCAACCTCGTACTTTAAATATTTGTTGTTTAAAGGAATTGAATCGGGTGGGTTTTGTATAAATGTATCGGTTTGAGAAGGACTAACTTGTATGCTTAAAAATAGCAAGTATATGATAGTAAGTTTAATAAAAACAGGCATTAATGCTTAACGCTCGGTTTTAAAAATTATTGCATTAATGTTTTTGACTGCGTTAGGGATTGTAGTGGAAAGCCCACAGCACGTAACCGGGCGAGGAATTGACTTAGGTTTTTAAGTTATTATATTTTGGTATCGTCGAATGTTTTTTTGAGGAAAAACATTTGTAACGGAAAGCCCGACGCTGTAACCAGCGTAACGCCTTTTTTATTTTTTGGCGAGGCAACCTTTTGTTGTTTTTATGACTCTTATATATAAGTCGCCTGTTTTAATTTCATCTTTCAAAAAAATTTACCATGAAAAAATTACTACTTTATATAGGGTTTGCTTTGCTTTTAGTTTCAACTCCACTGCTTGCACAGCCTGCTATACAATGGCAAAAAAGTCTAGGTAGCACAGCTTTAGACGAAATATATAGTTTACAACAAACTACAGATGGCGGTTATGTAGTGGCAGGATATGCAGGTTCGAATAACGGAGACTTTATAGGAGATAATCCTTATACATCAAGTGCGATTATAAAATACGATGGGCTTGGCAACACACAATGGATGAGCTTTCCGACAGGAACGCCGCAAAATGCTGTTAGACAAACCCCCGATGGTGGTTATGTAGCTGTTGGGTATAGCGTTACTAAACTTGATGCGGCGGGTGTTGAGCAATGGATGGTACCAAGCACGGCAATTACACTTAAGTCGGTTTGTGTAACAACATCGGGTAACTATATGATTGCCGGTGGCGATACAGGAGTTGTAGGAACGGGTTTTGATTATTATGTGGCCAAAATAAATGCCAGCGGCGCAATGGTGTGGCAAAAAACATTTGGAGGAAGTTTGAATGATGCTGCCACACATATTGTTAATACAAGCGATGGTGGATGTATGGTTATTGGATATTCCATGTCGACTGATGGAGATGTAATAGGAAATCATGGAGGAACCTCGTGGGGAGATTGCTGGGCCATTAAATTAGATAGCATGGGCACGCTGCAATGGCAAAGGGCTTTAGGAGGTTCGCTAGATGATCAGGCTTACTTTGCGGGTGCAGTGCAAACTGCCGATAAGGGCTTTGTGATTGCGTGTAGTACAACATCTAATGACGGCGATGTAAGCGGAAACCACGGCGGAACAGGCGGCGACGGCTGGGTGGTTAAACTTGATAGCAGCGGTGTTTTGCAATGGCAAAAATGTTTAGGTGGAACAGGAGGAGAAGGTTTTAGAGCAGTGGCATTAGCACAGGATGGTGGTTTTTTTATTTGCGGACTTACAACTACACAAAACAATGGCGATGTGGCAGGACCAAAGGGCGGCGTAGATGCGTGGTTAGTGAAATTAGACATGGCAGGTACATTGCAATGGCAAAAATGTTTAGGTGGTACGGGTGCTGACAGAATTAGTGCTATTGTGGCAACCAGTGATGGTGGTTGTGCTGTTGCTGGTGCTTCGAATTCAATTAACGGAGACTTAACAACAAACAAAGGTGGTTTTGATAATTGGCTGGTAAAACTCTATGCCGTACCAACGCATGTTATTACTGGTAATGTGTTTGAAGATTTGAATGGCAATTGTGTAAAAGATGCAAACGAAGTTGGACTTTATGGTAAAGCAGTTAAGGCTACGCCGGGCAATTATTTTGCTACTACTGATGCTAATGGAAATTATACACTGTTTGTTGATACGGGTGTGTATGTGGTTAGCCATATTGCAAGTACTTACTATAGCCAAATTTGCCCTAATCCTTCAGGCACTTATACGGCAACAATTAATGCAGCAACAACAAACTCGTATGGTAATAATTTTGCCGACACCTTAACGGTACATTGTGCTGATGTTAAAGTTAGCATAGCCGCACCTTATTTTAGAAAATGTTTTAAAAACACATATGCGGTTAATTATTCAAATATGGGAGCCGTTGCCGCCAACAATGTAACTATAACCATAAATTTTGATGCCATGGTTATACCACTTAGCTGCACTATACCATATACTCAAGTTGGCAACAGTTATATTTTTACTATTGGCACTGTGCTAAATGGCCAAGGCGGAAGTTTTACCATTTATGATTCGGTATCGTGTGCAGCAATTATTGGTTACTACGGCGTTTGCACATACGCTACCATACACACCAGCAGTACTGAATGCGATACTATGAATAACCATACACATGATTGTCATTATATTGTTGGCTCATGCGACCCAAATGCAAAAGAAGTTGCTATATCAACTACCGGATATACTACGCAAGAAAATTGTACGGCTACCGATACACTTGCTTATACCATCAGGTTTCAGAATACAGGCACCGATACTGCATTTACCGTTGTTGTAAGAGATACGTTACCTGCTTATTTAGATGCGGCTACAGTAGAGAGTGGAGCATCGAGTAATTTATATTCGTTTAGAATTTACGGACCAAGTATTTTAGAGTGGACGTTTAATAAAATTTTGTTGCCCGATAGTGGTGTTAACGAATTAGCAAGTCATGGTTTTGTGAAATTTACCGTGCACCAAAAACCTAACAATGCGCAAGGCACAGTAATAAAAAATAGTGCCAACATTATTTTTGATTACAACAATCCTGTACTTACTGACACTACAGTTGTTACTATACCACAACAAACAACCGGTGTTGAAAGTAATTATGTAAATAATAAAAATGTTATTGTGTATCCAAACCCAACTAATAATGTAGTTATTGTAAAATCGCAAACTGAATTAGGTTTGATTACTATATATAATAGTTTAGGGGCTATTGTGTACACACAAAAAGTAAATGCTAGCCAACAACAAATTGATTTAAGCAAACAAGCAAGCGGCATTTATTTTTTACAAACGCAAAACACATATTTAAAAATAATTAAGGAGTAAATAAGATTACATTTGATACAACTATAAACTACTAATCCCCTCATTTTATGAAAACCCTAAAAACAAGTTTGTTTACTTTAACTTTATGTTTTAGTACTTTATTAAGTAAAGCGCAACTGGTAACTATACCCGATGCAAATTTTGTTACCTGGTTAACGGCTAATGTACCTACTGCCATGAGTGGCAACCAAATGGATACTACAGATGTAGCAGTTACAACCACTACACATATTATGCATGTATCGCATTTAAATATTAGTGATTTAACGGGGGTGCAATATTTTAGTTCGCTTACCGATTTGTTTTGCGACAGCAATTACTATTTAGGGGTTTTACCGCGCTTGCCAAACTCACTTAAAAAATTATCGTGTGTGTATAGTAGTATGTCGAGTTTGCCTGCATTACCAAATTCAATTACTTATATAGATTGCTCTATTAATGCAATAGCGACTTTACCCACACTACCAACATCGCTTTTATATTTAGAATGTAGTAATGGCGGCTTGCTTACTTTGCCTGCTTTACCCAATTTGCTTACTTATTTAGATTGCAATAGTAATGGATTATTAACCTTACCTACTTTACCAAACTCATTAAAGAAAATAGATTGTTCGAATAACAATTTTTTATATAACATACCTGCCCTACCAAGTTCACTTACTTACTTAAATTGTGATGCGGATTCAATAAGTAGTTTACCTGCCTTGCCCGCGTTGCTTGATACACTAATATGTAGTGGTACGTATGGTAATTTAACTTCCTTACCGGCGTTGCCTAATTCGCTTAGATACTTAGATTGTTCTTACGACTCGTTAACCAGTTTACCTGTTTTACCTAACTCGTTGGTTTATTTGGATTGCATAAGTAATAAGTTAACTAGTCTTCCTGTTTTGCCTAATGCGCTTAAAATATTTGGTTGCGATTATAATATGATTAGTTGTTTTCCTACTTTTCCGAATGGGCTTACGTATCTTGATGTTTATGGTAACCCATTTAATTGTTTGCCAAATTATGTGGCTGCTATGAGCTCAACTCTACTAGCTTACCCTATATGTGCAGCAGGTAACAGCAACGGTTGCCCTGCCCCCGGAACAACGGCTATAAAACAAAATGAGGCTGATGTTGCCTTAAAAGTTTACCCTAACCCGGCAAGTAATGTTGTTACGGTAGAGCTTGGCAGCGAAAATGAAGAATTACAAGTGTTTGATATTTTGGGTAATGAAGTGATACGCTTGCTTTTACCTTATAGTAAGTATGACATTGATATAAGCAGTTTGCAAGCGGGTGTTTATTTTATGAAAACACAAAATGCCTATTTGAAAATAATTAAGGGGCAGAAATGATGTATGAGTTAGGGATTAGCTTAGGCTTTTTAGTTGTAATCAGTCAAAAGATTGTAGTGGAAAGCCCGACGCTGTATTCAGCGTAACGCCCAAATAAAATTTTGCTTTGCAATAACAAAAAACTGACGAAGGTTTTTTTGTTTACTGACTTTTATCATATCGGTGGGTGGAGAGCAAAATAACTTTGTACCATACAAATTTTGAAATAAGAATAACATGAAAAAAATTATTTTTTTACCCTTAGTGATTTTAGGGATTGCTATAACGCAGGAGCTGCAAGCGCAAGACAGAACGCCGTGGGTGGCACCGGGGGTTGTGTTAGGACGTGAGAACCCATTGAAAGGAAATGAAGAGGTTGCAAAGGAGGGAAAAAAAATTTATGCGAACCATTGCGGGTCGTGCCACGGAGATAAGGGTAAGGGTGATGGCATAGCGGCATCGGCATGTAACCCTAAGCCGGCAGACCACACATCGGACTACGTGCAGAAAGAAGTTGACGCATCGTTATACTGGAAAATATCGGAAGGCAGAGGCCCGATGCCATCGTTTAAAAACGCGCTTACCGAAGATGAAATCTGGAAGATTATAAATTACATACGCACTTTAAAAGCAAAAAAACCATAAGACATGAAAAAAAATTATTTACCCACACTATTGGCTTTGCTATTGGTAACGCAGCTTAGCATGGCGCAACAAACCACCAAAAAAGATTCGGTTATTGGGAGTTTGGTTACCGCAGATTCTACCTTGAGCAACCGGCTTGATAAGGTTGAAAAAACAATTGCTTATGAGAAAAAAAGAGAAAGCCATTTTATGGTGGTTGGTTTGGCTACGATGGGTTTTGTTTTAAGTCAAAACACGTTGAGTCAAAATGGTATACTTACAAAAACCAGTACAAACAGTTTAGCTGATGCCGACCGTTTTGAATTTAGCCCGATGCTATTATGGCGACACGGCAAAAAATTGTTGGTGGAGTTTGAACCATCGTGGGATGGAAATGCATTGGGCGTTAACTGGGCTGATGTATCGTACTTTGTGAAACCGGGTTTTATTGTGCGCGCAGGTTATATTGTGTTGCCTTTTGGTATATATAATAAACGGTTGGCAGCAGGATGGATTAACAAGTTGGGCTCAGACCCAACAGGCGTAGCAGACTCGCCACCAGCCAGCGATTTTGGTGTAGAGATTGAGGGCGGCTTGCCATTGGGCAGTATGAAATGGTCGTATGATATTAGTTTAACCAACGGCATGCAGTTGCAAAAAGACGGCACTATACAAAACGCCGGCATTGTAGATAACAACACCAACAAAACGGTAACAGGCAGGTTGGCCTTGCTGCCTTTTAGTAACTCATCGTTAGAGGTGGGTGTATCGGGCATGTATGGTAAGGTGGGCGATGCAGGCAGCACACAAACAAGTGCCATTAGCACTATGTATGCTTTTGATATTAATTATGTAAAAAAAGTTGGTCCTATTATGGTAAACGTAAAGGGGCAGTATAATCAGGTAAATATTAGTTCGGTTACGTATACAAATCCATCCGACTCATCGCGATATACGTTTAAAAATAATTCGAGTTCGTATTTCGGGCAATTATCGTTGCGCAGTGTAAATGCACCCGGCATACTTAAAAACTTTGAAGTAGCAGGCAGGTACGTGGGTTATACAACACCTGCCATGTCATCGTGGGGCAGTATTACAAGCGAGTATGATGTAGCACTTGATTATTGGTTGAGCTGGAGGTCGGTTATAAAAGTGGTGTACGAATCGAGGGAGGTAAAAAACAACACACCAGCTAATTTGGGCGGCAGCCCAGGTGGTTGGAACCGCATTAATAATTTTATTATACAATATTCTGTTCAGTTTTAAAACATAGAAATTATGAAAACAAAAAATTTGAAATTAAAATTTATGTCGGCAGTTGGTGTAGCACTTTTTTTAGGAGTTGTTATTTTTGCCAGCAGTTGTGTTGAAAGCCAAAAGGTGGCTATGAAAAGCGGACCTCAGCTTTGGGCAGAAAACTGCCAGCGTTGCCACAATATACCATCGCCTACGGCTTTTTCGGCCGACCAGTGGGAAACCATTGGCTTGCATATGCAAAGTCGTGCGTTGTTAACGGAAAAAGAAAAGAATAAAATTGTAAGTTTTTTACAAAGTGTAAATCAGTAAAGATTTAGAGTAAATAGTTTTTTTGATAAGAGTAACAGTGCGTGTTTACAAAGCGCCGGAACGCCCTAATTGATAATTTTGTATGCTTTTGATGCGCAGAAAGGTCTGATTTATAAAACTTTAGATGAAATTAATGGGTAAAAGCTAAGGCTTGGTCTAATGTTTATTTTTGGGTTTATTTTTTATACTTATATTCGTAACTATTGATGTAATTGTATGTTGAAGAAAGAGTTACTTCTGGAAATAAGGAATTTAGTTGTTGAATTTAAAACCGAAAGTGAACATGTTACTGCGGTTAACAATATTTCTTTTACATTAAAGCAAGGCGAAACGATTGGGATTGTTGGCGAGTCGGGTTCGGGTAAATCAGTAAGCGCCTTATCGGCTATGGGATTGATACCAGCCCCTCCGGGAAGAATCAGGTCGGGTGAAATTATTTATCATTCGAAAAGTAAAGGCACGGTAGATTTAACCAAACTATCTGCTGACGAAATGAGGCAACTGCGTGGCAATGAACTTGCCATGATTTTTCAGGAACCGATGACCTCGCTTAACCCGGTAATTACATGTGGCAACCAAGTAATGGAAGCCATTATGCTGCATCAAAAAGTAAGTAAGAAAGAAGCGCACGGGAAAACGCTGGAGCTGTTTAAAAAAGTAAAACTTCCGCGTCCGGAACAAATTATAGATTCGTATCCGCACCAAATATCGGGCGGACAAAAGCAGCGTGTAATGATAGCTATGGCTATGAGTTGCAACCCAAGTGTGCTTATTGCTGATGAGCCTACCACCGCACTTGACGTAACCGTACAAAAAACCATACTTGATTTAATGCTTGAGTTACAGCGCGAGCAAAACATGGGCATTTTATTTATTACCCACGATTTAGGCGTTATTGCTGAGCTTGCCGATAAAGTGGTGGTTATGTACAAAGGCAAAATTGTGGAGCAAGGACCTGTACTGGATATTTTTAGTAACCCGCAACACCCATATACCAAAGGTTTATTAGCCTGCCGACCTCCTTTAGATAAACGCCTAAAGCACTTGCCTACCATAACTGATTTTATGGAGACTAACAGCGATGGCAACATTATTGAGAAAGAGCAAACGGTACAAGAGGCTATACATAATGCTGTAATTACAACGGAAGAAAGAGAGAAATGGCATGCTGAATTATATGAACGACCAAAAATATTAGAGGTAAAAAACCTGAAAACATATTTCCCTATAAATAAAAGTTTTTTTGGAAAAGCCAGCGAGTTTGTAAAAGCTGTTGACGATATAAGTTTTGATGTATATGAAGGTGAAACACTTGGCTTGGTGGGAGAATCGGGTTGTGGTAAAACAACATTAGGAAGAACTATTTTACGTTTGGTTGAACCAACCAGCGGATTAATTTCGTTTAAAAAACATGACATTACTACTGTACCCCAAAATGATTTACGTGCTTTGAGAGCTAACATGCAAATTATTTTTCAGGATCCCTACTCGTCTTTAAACCCACAAGCAACTATTGGCGATGCTATTATGGAACCAATGAAAGTGCATGGTTTGTATAACAGCGACAAAGAGCGTAAAGAAAAAGCGATGGATTTGATTAAGCGTGTGAGTTTAACAGAAAAACAATTTTATCGTTACCCACATGAGTTTAGTGGCGGACAACGCCAGCGTGTTTGTATTGCACGCGCTTTATCGTTAAACCCGCAATTTATTATTTGTGATGAGTCGGTATCGGCATTGGATGTATCGGTGCAGGCACAGGTTTTGAATTTGTTGAATGATTTGAAGAGCGAATTTAAGTTTACGTATATTTTTATTTCGCATGATTTAAGTGTGGTTAAATTTATGAGTGATAGAATGATTGTGATGAACAAAGGACAAATTGAAGAGATGGGCGATGCAGATGAAATTTGTGAGAACCCGCAAAGCGAGTACACGCAAAGATTGATTAACTCGATACCTAAAGGAAGGTTACAGGATATTTTAAATTCGATTGATAAAAAAAAAGAATTAGAGGTTTAGATGGCGTTTAAAGTTTATACTAAAACAGGCGATAAAGGCCAAACATCACTAATAGGCGGCACCCGCCTACCTAAACAACATATACGCATTGAAGCTTACGGAACAGTTGATGAACTTAACAGCTGGATTGGTTTGTTACGCGACCAAACCATTGATGGCAGAAGTTTGAAAATTTTATTGGAAGTACAAGACCGTTTGTTTACCATAGGCTCGTTACTGGCTGCCGACCCTGATAAAAATAAAATGAAATTGCCGGAAATAAAAGAGGAAGACATTGTGTTGCTTGAAAAAGAAATTGATGTGATGGAAGAAACTTTGCCCGAAATGAAAAGTTTTGTTTTACCTGGCGGACACACCACAGTGTCTTACTGTCATTTGGCACGTTGTGTTTGTAGGCGTGCAGAGCGTGCTGTGTTGCGTGTTGCCGAAAATGAAAAAGTAGATGAGTTGGTTTATAAATATTTGAACCGCCTGTCGGATTATTTGTTTGTGTTATCGCGTAAATTGGCGCATGATTTAAATGCACCTGAAACTCCTTGGGTAGCGAGGGTTTAAAAGCTTTTTTAATTTTTGTCATTTCGACCAGAGGGAGGAGTCGAAACTATTCCAGTCGTTACTTCTTAATTCTGTATAATGTTTGATTATCAATAACTTATGTAATTTAAGTTGGTGATAAGTTGTAAAAAATGGTCATAAATACCTCTTTCTGATTTAACTATGTTTTAACCAAAAGGCTTATTTTTGTAATAGAATAAATACAATTTCTCATGTCTACACCAAAGATAGCAATCGTTCACTTTACATACAAAAAATATTCAGACGGAACTTCTCCCGTGATGATTCGGATAACCGCCAATAGAAAATCCCGTTATATGACAACAGGTTATTCGGTTAAAACAGAAAACTGGGACGAAGAAAATAACCGCTTTTTAGAAAGCAAAAACAAATTACTTCCCGATAAGAAACCTTTAAGTAATGCAAAAGCAATTAATGCAGATATAGAGCATCAGTTAAATGATGTCATTCGGGTTAAGCAACAAGTTTCTTTAAGCGAAGGCGTACAAACCTCCAAGCGCATAAAAGAAAAAGCCAATTCTAAATACACGGAGTCAGCAAACTTTCTAGAGTATGCCAAAGAACTGGCAAAGAAAATAATGACTCAGGAAAGAGTTCGCTCGAGTAATAACTATAGCTCTGTTATAAGACATATAGAAGAATTTCAAGACGGAACTCCTTTATTGTTTTCCGATATAACAACAGGCTTTATTAATGCTTATCAAACCTTTTTATTGAAAACCAGAAAGAATAATACCGTTAACACCCACTTATCCATTATTCGTGCTATTCTGCATCAGGCTATTAATGAAGATGAACCTTTATTCAGTCAGGATAAGAACCCATTCAATAAGATTAAATTAAAAAAGAGCCCTACCCAAAAAGAAAGCCTTTCTTTTCAGGAAATAGAAAAGCTTAGAAAAGCCAAACTAAAAGCTCCAGCACAGCAAAGGCTAATTAATGTGCGTAACTACTACCTGTTTTCTTACAATAATGCCGGCATCCGTATAAGTGATTTGATACAACTCAAAATAAAAAACATAGTGGGTGATCGCCTTCATTATGAGATGGGTAAAACCGAACATTTTAAATCTATTAAGCTTAATGCGGAATCAAAAACAATCATTAAACAATACAAAAAAAGAAACGCTAAACCGGATGATTATTTGTTTCCTGTATTAAACAATGAGCTTGATTATTCAAATGCTGTTTTTCTAAGAAAGCAGGTTGAATCCAAGTCATCGATGATAAACGGAGATCTGAAGAAATTAGCAAAAGCAGCTAAGCTTAACAAGAGGTTACATTTCCATAGCTCACGTCATAGCTTTACCAATATAGCCCGGCAGAAAAAAGCAGATTTATATTCTATATCAAAAGCCTTGGGCCATGCATCTTTAAAAGCTACCGAAGCTTATCTGGCTTCCTTTGATGAAGAAGCTTTGGATGAAACTATGGAGATGGTGCTGGGTAAATGAAATTAGTTTCTTAATTACAGATAATTCAACTGGTTAATAAATAGTCTAAATATTAAAATCATAAAAAAAATGAATAATACTATTGAGGTCATACGAGGAATACCGGCTTTTATTGTAAGCCGTGATTATGTTAAACGTGGTATTGTTACTCCACAAAACATTTACAACATCAGTAAAGTATATACAAAAACATATAGCTTAAGTAAAAAAGATAACTTACTGGGTGTAGTGGTTGGTAAAGAGTTTAATATTTGCTATTGTATTAAGTTAGAAAATGGGGAAACAATGTTTGGTTATTTTGTTTCGCATGATGATAATGGCAATTACCGAGTACAGCCTATAGATGGGTTCAATAAATTTACGTACAACCCTTATAAAACTCAATACTGTTTAGGTAGAGAGACTTGTATACAACAAGATGAGATAAAGGATATTGTATACAAATACAAGGATTTATTTTATAGTGAATTTAAGTAAAAGCATCAAGAGGGTAAGCCCTATTAGTTTTATTTTTAGGTTTAATTAATCTATATTCTAAATGAAAACGATAGATAAGAAAAAATTTAAAGGGAATCCAAAAGAGCTAGCACCTTTTAAAATTAGAGATAAACAGTTTCTAAAAAAACTATGTAAATATATTACGCCCATTCACCTGTTGAGAGACTTGAAAGATTTTAAAGGTCTCGTGTCGCCAGCTTATGTAACGGGGGCCACTAAATTTTATAATTATTTAAAGGCTGAATTCCCAAATGAATTATTTGACTATCAAATACTAGCACATATCTTATATGAATTTGAGCAGGACTTTGTGAATTTTGATGCAGCAAGTATTAGAAACAAAGAGGTTAGCCCTTATTACCTAGATGGCGCTAGTGATTTTATGAAAGTAATTGAAGTATACAAAAAGCAGCATATGAATATTACAGGTATTACTTTTTGTGTTAGACCCAAGAAATTTCTTTTAGATGATGAAGCAGTTCTAAAAATGAAAAACATAAAGGAGATGAGAAAAAAGACTTATCTTAAGGATGAAACAGTAAAAATTGAGGGTTTACATCTCATTCAGAAAATATTTAACATAGTTATAGAGGGCCAAAAAGTATTTGAAAAATTTGCAAAAGATGAAAAAATATTAAATAATGAGAAGAACAAGGACTTGAAAGATGCAAACCATAAAGCTAAATTTCGCTTACATGTTTCAAAAGTTTTGTATAAATTTTTGAAAGAAAATTTACCCTCAGCTACAAGTGAATATCATATATATGTTATAGGTGGGAAATTAAATTGTATCCTTGGTCTTTTACCGGATATACCAGCGAGTAAGGTTACTCTAAAACAAAAAAATGATTTTTACAGGAGTAATTTTTATCAGGATATAAAGTCTATATCCCTGAAGGATTCCAAAGCGTAAGTTGTTATTGCCATAAGCTTTTTTTTATTACGCCGCAGTTTCTTTTATTGCGGTACTTCGTGTTGTAATTTTATGGCCGTAATAGTACGAGTCATGATTGAAACAAAAATATTATTTGGAGATGCACAGGAGTTAGGAAGCTCCTTTAATATGCTTTCCGGTAAACTTGATACAATAATAGCTTTTCTTGAGAAGGGAAATAGCTCTCCTAATAAACAAATATATAGTGATGCTGAAGCTGCGAAGTATCTGCGTATGTCAACCAAAAAACTACAATCCCTTCGTAACGCCAGAAAAATTGGATTTATTAGAGAAAATGGTGGTAGGAAAATTTTGTACTGTTATGAGCATTTATTAGAATATTTGAAATTGCACGAACTTAAAAAAAGAAAATAATTCTGGCTATGCGCTATTCAGTTCATGCGATGTGAAAGCAAAAAATGGCACATGACATTAGCTAATCAATGATATAATCATCATGAAAAAGAAATTAATAAGAGAACCTAAAGTAAAATATTTATCGCCAATTAATTGTCGATATTGCGGTAGCCCTATCACCGATGCCCAAAGAAAAACACGGGAATATTGCGATGGTACTTGCAGAAAGGGGAGATACGATGGTAAACAAGAGTGGCTTTTTGAAGAAGAGAATGCTAACGCAAAATTAATTAAGCAAAATGCAAAAATATTGCTGCAGATTTACGAAAATGGTGCTGTGCAAAATAAGTTAACTAATTTACAAATGGTAGGATTTAGAAGAGATAAGGCATATGTCCCATATATTAATAAACGGAACCAAGAGGTCTATAAATTCGGTAGAGTATATTTAATACTACAGGAAGGAGATAATGTACTGTTATCATTAAATAAAGATGGAGTATAATATTAATAATTTTCAAATTGGTAATAGGAAGTTATCAGGTAAAATTGCTTCGAACTTCAAGATACCAACTAGGTCAATCCCTGGGCTCGAAAAGGCACTACCAAAGACCGTTATTGGAACGGAGACACTAGTTACACCGCGAGTAGATCCTTTAATTACACCTAATATAAAGCTAGAAATAACCGCCGTAAATTTAGAAAAAAAGAGGCGTAACTTTACTATTGCTGCTGCTGTAGTTACTGTGGGGCTTGGGCTTGTATTATTTTATTTACACGAAAAAGCTACTGCAAAACAAATAAACTTTAAATCACCTTAAAATGGAAAATATAAAATATTATGATTATCCTGGTTCCTACAAAAGAATCGGCGGTGAAAGACCAAAAGGAAAAAACACACCTAAAGATATATTTGAGCATAATTATGAGGGTTTCTACACAAGAATCGGCGCTGAAAGACCAAAGGAAAAAAAAGTGTTTGAAGATAAATCTGAGCCTAAAACAAACTTTTGGATTAGACTAGATGCCTTTATCAAAAGGATAATGAAATACCCACTTATGCGTTTATTACGTCTCCTTACGTTTTTAACGATATATACTACTGTATGTACCATCTTATGGAATCGCATTGCCCTGATGATTGCGGCTGTAAGAAGGACGAGTGATGCGGCTATTGTTTAATAGTTTTAATAGGCTTTTGGTCTTGCAATTTAATATCAAAAAATAATGAGATAAAAAGAAGGGAACAATTAAGCTTCCTTTTTTATTGTACTCAGTTCATAGGATTAAATTGACTACGAACTTTTTCGGATTGGGATTCATTTGTTTACCCTTATTTTCTTGCGCTTTAGCATAAGTAATATTTGTGCCTTTGTTGCCATTACTTATGTCGGCTTTGTGGTTTGGACTTTTTGCTTGTATTTTTATCTGTTTTATTGTAATTTTCTTCAATCGTTACTTTGACATACAAAACCCTTAAGAGAGCAGATCAGGTTTATCAAAATTAAAAACACGTTATATAAAGCGTAAATTATTTACCTCTTTGGTAACATATTTTTGATATTTTTTCAAAACGAATTCGTTTATTTAATATATAGCGTTCTTAACGTTAAAGAACAGTATATAACAGTAGTTAACTATAAACAACCTTACCTCACAATACTGAACAGCATTTAACGGCATTTAACAGCGCATAACTTTACGTAAAATAAAGAGAAATTTTAAGATATTATTGGTGGTTTTAGCCGTTTTAGTTTTTAATTGCCGGGATACCAAATATAGCGGGGAGTGATGGTGATGGTGGGCAAGCAACAGCCGCCCATTTAAATGGGCCTACAAGTGTTGCGGTGGATGTTTTTGGAAATATTGTTATTGGAGATCCAGATAATGACGAGGTACGAAGAATTACTCCTGCCGGAATTATATCTAATGTTGCAGGTACTGGAAGTCCTGGCTACTCAGGAGATGGTGGACTGGCAACAGCAGCTACACTATACCTTGGAACAGATATGTCAGGGAATGTATATATAGCTGAGTTTGGCAATGCAGTTATACGTAGTTATAATCCCTAATGTATTTACCTTTCGTACAACATTATTCCATGTATCCGATATATACAAATTACCTATGGTGGATAAAAAAATTTATTACGCTAATAATTATCCTTATTTGCAAGTAATATGGGGAGTAGTTGTAATTATCAAAATAATGGAACGCCAACAGTTTAATACGAATAATTTTATATCTTCGTTATATACTTTTCTACATCTATGCTTAGCCTTGTAATAATTGATGATATGCAAAATGCCAGAGAGGTAATTGCCTCTATTGTCAATAAACATTGTAAGAATGTTAAAATTGTTGGTTTTGCAGATGGTGTACAATCGGGAGTTAAACTAATTAAACAACAAGACCCTGATCTTATCTTACTTGATATTAATATGCAAGATGGAACAGGTTTTGATCTCTTAAATAAATGTAAACCGTTTGGCTTTAAAATCATATTTATTTCCGCTTATGAAGAATATGCGATAAAGGCGTTTAAGTTTAGTGCTATTGATTATGTTTTAAAACCTATTGAATCCAACGAATTAATTTCCGCGATTCAAACAGCAATAAATACTTTGTCGGAAAAAAATGTAGTTTCAGGTATAGATGTACTAGAAGCCAACTACATTAATCATAAAAAGGAGTTTAAAAAAATAATCTTAAAAACCATAGATAGTATTTATTCTGTTAGTGTAAAAGACATTGTGCGTTGTGAATCGGACGTAAACTATACTCGCTTCTTTTTAAATGATGGCCGTAAAATATTATTATCTAAACCTCTTAAAGAATACGATGAACTATTAAGTGAATTTGGGTTTTTCCGAATTCATCAATCACATCTTATTAATTTGGATTATTTTGAGCAAATTAAAAAACTGAACGGTGGATTTGCTGTAATGAAAGATGGCTCCGAAATCCCTATTTCATCACGTAAAAAAGAATTATTTCTACAAACTATTTATGAGTTATAAAATTTATAACTGATTTAGCACAACTTCTGCTTAATAAATCATCTTCGAATCTTTACAAATAATCTTTGTATTAAGGGAATAATAAACAGATGGCACATAATAATTTGATTAAGTTTAAGGCATTTATTGTCGAAATAGATTTTATAGAAACCATTATTGTCACAAACAAAATTCTTTATTCTTTAATTATTTTTAAATACGCGTCTTGTGTTTGTAAAAAATAAATGCCCGCAGCTTGTTTGCTTAAATCAATTTGTTGTTCGTTAACATTTACTTTTTGTGTGTACACAATAGCACCTAAGTTATTGTAAATAGTAACCAAACCCAATTCAGTTGCCGATTGTATAGTAACAATATCACTTGCTGGGTTAGGGTAAACCTTTATAACATAAGCCTCATTTTGTTTTATAGCCGTTGTTCCGGGGGCAGGGCAAGAGTTACTGTTACCCGCTGCACATATAGGGTAGGCTAAGGTACCTGCATTCATAGCCGCCACATAATTTGGTAAACAATTAAATGGGTTGTTGGCAATATAAATAGTAGTAAGTGACACCGGAAAAGCAGGAAAACAAGTAATTTTATTGTTGCCGCATTGCAACAGTGTAAGTCCACTCGGCAAAATTGGCAAACTAGTTATAGCATTATAACCACAATTAAACTTTAAAAGCGAATTGGGTAAAGTAGGAATAGCCGTTAACTTATTACCACCGCAATACAAAGAAACTAACGAGTTAGGTAAAGCAGGCAAGCTGGTTATCGAATCGCCGGCACACCATAAAAGCGTAAGTCCGCTGGGTAAAGGTGGTAAACTACTTATAGCATTTACATTACAAGTTAAAAGCGTAAGCCCACTGGGTAAAGGTGGCAAACTAGTTATAGCATTATAATCGCAACCAAATTCTAAAAGCGAATTAGGAAAAGCCGGGACAGTCGTTAATTTATTACTTCTGCAATCTAAATATAATAACGATGTGGTTGATAAAGTAGGTAAACTGATTAACGAATCGTAAGAACAAACTAGGTACCTAAGCGAATTGGGCAAGGCCGGTAAAACAGTTAAATTACCGCGCGAGAAACTACAATCTAGTGAATCAAGTAAAGGAGGCAAGGCGGGTAAACTGTTTATCGAATCCGAATTACAATTAAAGTAAGTAAGTGAATTTGGCAAAGCAGGTATATAGTATAGCTCACCGTTATACGAACAATCTATTTTCTGTATTGTATTTGGTAATGTGGGTAAAACTAATAACCCATTACTATTGCAATTTAAATAAGTAAGCGTACTGGGTAAAGCGGGCAAAACAAGTATAGCATTATTATTGAAATCAAAATGCATAAGCAATGCAGGTAATGCAGGCAAAGCCGTTAATGCATTAGAAGAGCAATCTATATAGGTAATAGAGTTTGGTAACGTAGGCAAGCTCGATAAAACACAGTACGAACATGTTAACTTCTTAAGTGTACTTGGTAACGGTGGCAAGGTTCCTAACGAATTACTATCGCAAAGTAAATCAGTAAGCGAACTAAAATATTGCACCCCCGTTAAATCGGCAATGTTTAAATAAGCTACATGCATAGTATGTGTAGTTGTTGTAACGGCCACATTGGTTGTATCCATTTGGTTGCCACTCATGGCAGTAGGTACATTAGCAGTTAACCAGCTAACAAAATTTGCATCGGGTATAGTTACTAGTTGCGCTTTACTTAATAAAGTATTAAAACATAGGGTTAAAGTAAACAAACTTGTTTTTAGGATTTTCATAAAATGAGAGGATTAGTAATTTATAATTGTATCAAATGTAATCTTATTTATTCTTTAATTATTTTTAAGTACGTGTTTTGCGTTTGTAAAAAATAAATGCCTGCGGCTTGTTTGCTTAAATCAATTTGTTGTTCGGTAGAAAATATTTTTTCTTTATAAATAGTTTCGCCAATTGCATTATAAATAGTTACCAAGCCTAATTCAGTTGCAGTTTGTATAGTAACATCATTAATAACAGGATTTGGATAAGCTTTTACCGCTGTTGCTTTTTCATTTGTTTCAATTCCTGTTGTGCTACTACAACTTAAACCAAGCGATTGCACTTGTTTAGGTGTCCAAAGCGTATCGTGGTTGCTGCCCGTGCCACATTGCCCATTTAAATCCCAACCCCAGCTCCACAAAGTACCATCAGCTTTTATAGCAACATTATGATAATCTCTTGCTGCAATGTAAGTTACATTTGTTAGGCCTGTTACCTGCACCGGATGTTTTCTTGTAACCTTTGTGCCATCTCCACATTCGCCGCGTTCGTTTCCACCCCAAGCCCAAACAGTTCCATCAGCTTTAAGTGCAAGTGTGCTATAATCTCCACCCGATACTGCAATAACATTATTTAATCCTACCACTTGTGTTGGTACATTTCTATTAAGCGTGTCGCCTGTTCCTAATTGTCCTTGTTGGTTTTTGCCCCAGGTCCAAACGGTACCATCCGATTTTAAAGCAACTGCATGTTGCCATCCACCCGATACTTTTATAATATTACTCAAACCCACAACAGGTGTTGGCACATGTCGGCTAGTAGTATCGCCTACACCTAACTCACCATAGTAGTTATTGCCGCATGCAACAAGTGTATAATCCGATAATAAAACCAAAGTAAAAAAACCACCACCGGTTACTTGTCGAACGTGTTTTGTAATGCCTGCAATTTTTATAGCCACATTACTGCCATGACTAACAGCTGTATCTATTCCTAACTGACCACCGCCCGGAGGCACCGCCCCACCAAGGTTTGAGCCCCAACCCCAAACACTACTATCAACCCGTATGGCTAAACTATGATATCCTCTGCCACCCAAGGCAATTGCCGAATCTAGTCCCACAACTTGTACTGCATTGTTTCTTGTAGCAACAGTTGTTCCATCGCCCAAAGTTCCGGTAAAGCCCGATGCCACATTCGAGCCCCACGACCAAACCGTACCGTCGCGTTTCAAGGCAAAATTAAAAAGCTCACCACTCATTACATGCACTACCGAAGTAAGAAACCCAACATTATTTGCACCATGTACTTGCACAGGCGCGTCTCTTTCAACACTTGCACCATCCCCTAAGCTGCCTGGTGCGCCCCATGTCCAAACAGTGCTATCATTTTGTAATGCAATGCAGTGCCTGGCACCACCCCAAACCTCAGTAACACATTGTCCAAAAATTAAATTACAAAACACACTACTAAATAAAAGCAGTATACGTTTTTTGCCTATAGTTTTATTATGATTTTTTTTCATGGCTTATTATTTTATTCCTTAATAATTTTTAAATACGTGTTTTGCGTTTGCAAAAAATAAATGCCGCTT
>JABDCR010000043.1:0-69 GCA_013288015.1 Bacteroidota bacterium
AGTATGCCTTAGATTTTTTTAATTGCGCATCATTTTTTGGGATGCCGTTTTTTATTGCAAACTCAACAA
>JABDCR010000043.1:79-20933 GCA_013288015.1 Bacteroidota bacterium
TCAACAAATTCATTTAATAAAGTTTGCGGTGGTGTATAATTTTTATCATAATCTGCCGCTGTTTTATAAGTTGAAAAAGACGCACGATGCTTGTCAGCATAACTAAAAGAAAAATCGTTTACCAAGCCTTTATAAAAAACTCTGTTTAAGTAAGTAGAACGATAAGTTGTATCAACCGGTATAAAAATATCGGGCATAATGCCGCCGCCGCCATATACGGTTCTTCCTGAAACTGTTTTATATTTCAGACTATCGGCAAAATGTATACTATCCTGATGCATCATTTCCCCATTTGTATAACGATCATACTCTTCGCTATAATAAGCATCTAAACCTTTATTATAAGGTTTTTGAATGCACCTGCCGCTTGGCGTATAGTAACGAGCTATAGTTAAACGTATAGCTGAGCCATCCGGAATTTCAATTTGTTCTTGCACTAAACCTTTACCAAACGAACGGCGACCAATAATAGTAGCTCTATCATTATCCTGTAAAGCTCCCGCAACAATTTCGCTGGCAGAGGCAGAGCCTTCATCAATTAATACAACAAGCTTGCTGTTTTCAAAACTTCCTTTTTCGGTAGCAAAGTATTTTTTCTCCGGACTGTTTTTTCCTTTAGTATAAACAATCAACATGCCTTTATTTAAAAATTCATCTGCAATATCAACAGCTGCATTTAAGTAACCACCACCGTTGCCACGCAAATCAACAATTAGTTTTTTCATGCCTTGTTTAGTCAGTTTATTAAATCCTTTTCTAAACTCATCGTAAGTAGATGCTGCAAAACGACTCACTTTAATATAACCAACGCCGGGTTCGGCCATAAATGCCACATCAACACTGTAAATAGGAATCTCGCCACGGGTAATGGTAAAATCAATTAATTGTTTTTGTCCTTCGCGTTTAATGGTAACGTTTACTTTACTGTCCTTTTTACCGCGAAGCATTTCGAACACTTTTTTATTGGTAATTTTTACCCCGGCCACATTTTTCGAATCAACTTTTACAATTCTGTCTCCGGCTTTTATGCCTAATCTTTCAGATGGCCCGCCTTCTATTGGGTGCACCACGCAAATAGTATCGTTTACAATGTTAAATTCTATACCAATGCCATGAAAATTGCCTTGCAGGGGCTCATTAACTTCTTCTAATTCAGTAGCGGGAATATAGTCTGAATGGGGGTCTAACTGCTTTAACATAGCTGTAAGAGTGTTCTCTTCCAGCTTTTTGCGGTTAATGGTGTCTACATAGTTGTCTTCAATAAAATCAAGTACATTATCAAGTTTTCCGCTCTGTTTATGAGGAGAAACAATATTTACAGCATTTTGACGTTTTAGACTTAGTAAAGAACCCATTACAACGCCTGCAATAAGCAAACAGGCATAAATAAGCGGGTTTAGCCATTTGCGGGGTGAAGAATTGTTAATTGGGTTATCCATATTTTGCAGGCAAAAGTAATTGTTTAATTTTGTATGGTGGTGAGTAAATTAAAATATGGTGTTTTTTTTATTTTAACGGTAATTAGCGCTTTATTTTTTTCGTGTGCCAAAACACAAGCTCCACAAAATAACGCTACTGTAAACCAGGCAAACAACACACCTGTAAATTTTACGGTTTTTCTTTCAGCACATCCTAGTTTAAGTAGCCCGGGTGGAATTGATTCTATTCCTAATGTAGGAATAAAAGGCATTATAGTTTGTAGAGGGGTGTCTTCTACAGAACAGTTTTATGCTTACGAAAGAAGTTGTACCTATGATGGCACTACGGTTGCCAATGCAAAGGTTTATGCTGTAAGCGGAAATTTTACTTGTAAGGATAATGTTTGCGGCTCTGTTTTTACCATTGCTGATGGCAGCGGAGGAGTTAGTCATGGCCCGGCAACTTATCCCTTAAAGCAGTATACTGTTGCTTTCGATGGTGCAAATACATTACACATCACAAACTAACTATTTTAGTAGCGCCAACTGTTTCTTTGCATCTTCTGTATAAAATCCTTGTGCATCTATAATATGTAGTAGCAAGGTTTTAGCTTCATCGGTTTTATGAAAATCAATAAAACATAACGCTTTATACCACTCAGCATCTTGTTTAAAAGCGTTATTAGATAAATCGGCCACGTGGTTTAACATAATTAATGCTTCTGTATATTTTTTTTGATAATAGTAAGCTGCCCCTGTATAAAACAAAGCATTAGGGTCATCTTTATTTATACTAAGTAATGGCTTTAGCTTGGTTATGGTTACATCAAAATGCTGGTAGTAAAAATTTTTAATTGCTGAATTAATTAATGCAGGTGCAACTGTGCCATTTACCGTAAGGGCATTTCCATCGGGTAAGTAATATAAATTTTTATACTCGGTAATTTTTAAATCATACAAATAAATAGCCGGCGCATTTGGTAACAGTTCTATTAATTTTCGTTGTTTATCCGTAAGATTGCCTTTTTCGAGCATACTTTCTTCTTTAGGCATAAGTATAATGTCTTCGGCATCTTTATCAATGTGCTTATGATGGTGTATTTTGTAAAAATGCTCTCCTTGAAAAATAGAACTATCTTTTGCTATAGTACTTTTTTCAGTTATTGCGCTGTTAGCTTGCTTTGGAATAAGCAGATAAATTAAGCCAAAAGCAAACACTACTATAAGCATGCCGCCTGCAAACGAAAGTGGAGAGAATTTTTTATGCGCTTTTTTAGATGGCGAAAAATATTTTTTCTTATCGTTAGGTGTACTTGTATCCATCAACTAATTATGTACGATAAAGATACTTAAATACATTTAAAATAATCAAATGGCTCAAGACAGTCTTTACAACGATACAATGCCTTGCAGGCAGTAGAGCCAAACTGACTAACCATTTCGGTGTGTAAGGAGCCACAGCGAGGGCATTTAATTTGCTTTGTTTTTCCGGTAATAAAAGATTTATCGGTAGTGCTTTCTTGCGGAGGTGCAATGCCGTATTTTCTTAATTTTTCTTTGGCTTCGGCACTTAACCAGTCGGTCGTCCAAGCAGGGTTGTAAACAGTTTTTATATGTACGTTTTCAATGCCTTTTTGTTTAAGGGTAGATATGATGTCATCCTCCATTTGTTTCATAGCAGGACAGCCACTATAGGTTGGTGTAATTTCAATTTCAACACTATTGGCTTGTGGAATTATTTTTCGGATAACGCCCAAATCAACAATACTGATTACCGGAATTTCGGGATCTGGAATTTCGTTTAAAAAAGAAAAAAGCTCTTGCTCGGTATAGGTTTTCATAGTATAAAGTTACGCTTTTTGAAAGCGGTTTGCTACAAAATAAAAAGAGCTGCCTCATTTTCGGAGGCAACTCTTTTACTAATTAAACATGTTGTTCAACTTATTTTTTATCGTCTTTTACTTCTTCAAAGTTTACATCTTCAACATTATTATCGTTAGATGATTGTTGTTGATGTTGTTCGCCACCCGGAGCTGCGCCACCTTGCGGTTGTTGCGCATTCATAGCAGCGTACAACTCTTGCGATGCAGCTTCCCAAGCTTTGTTTAAATCAGCTAAGTAAGTATCAATTTTAGCTAAGTCTTTTGCAGCGTGTGCTTCTTTTAAATGCTTTACAGCTTCTTCAATAGGCGCTTTTTTCTCTGCAGGAATTTTATCTCCATAATCTTTCAACTGTTTTTCAGTTTGGAAGATTTGAGAATCTGCGGCGTTGATTTTTTCAACTTCTTCTTTTGCTTTTTTATCAGCATCAGCATTTGCTTCAGCTTCACGTTTCATTTTGTCGATTTCTTCTTTGCTTAGGCCAGAAGAAGCTTCGATACGAATGTTTTGCGCTTTACCGGTAGCTTTATCTTTAGCCGATACGCTTAGGATACCGTTAGCATCAATATCAAACATTACTTCAATTTGCGGTACACCACGTGGTGCAGGCATAATGCCATCTAAGTTAAACTGACCAATGGTGCGGTTATCTTTAGCCATTGGGCGCTCACCTTGCAATACATGTAATTGTACGCTTGGTTGGTTATCGCTGGCAGTAGAGAATGTTTCTGTTTTTTTACTTGGAATGGTTGTGTTTGATTCAATTAGTTTTGTAAACACGCCACCAAAAGTTTCAATTCCTAATGAAAGTGGAGTTACATCTAATAATAACACATCTTTTACATCGCCGGTTAAAACACCACCTTGTATAGCAGCACCAATAGCAACTACTTCATCGGGGTTTACACCTTTGTTTGGCGCTTTACCAAAATATTTTTCTACAGCGGCTTGTATAGCTGGGATACGTGTAGAACCACCTACTAAAATAATTTCATCGATATCTGAGTTTGATAAGCCTGCATTTTTCATGGCAGATTTACAAGGCTCAATGGTACGTTGAATTAAGCTATCAGCTAATTGTTCGAATTTTGCACGGGTTAACGATTTTACCAAGTGTTTTGGAATGCCGTTAACTGGCATAATGTATGGCAAGTTAATTTCAGATGCTGTTGTGCTCGATAATTCAATCTTAGCTTTTTCAGCAGCTTCTTTTAAACGTTGTAAGGCCATTGGGTCTTGACGTAAATCGATGCCTTCGTCTTTTTTAAACTCATCAGCTAACCAGTCAATAATAACCTGGTCAAAATCATCACCACCTAAGTGAGTATCACCGTCGGTAGATTTTACTTCAAATACACCGTCGCCAAGTTCAAGAACCGAAACGTCATGTGTACCACCACCGCAGTCGAACACAACAATTTTCATTTCTTTCCCTTTTTTATCCATGCCGTATGCCAATGCAGCGGCAGTTGGCTCGTTAATGATGCGACGTACTTTTAAACCTGCAATTTCTCCGGCTTCTTTAGTTGCCTGACGTTGTGCATCGTTAAAATAAGCCGGTACTGTAATAACAGCTTCGGTAACTTCCTGACCTAAGAAGTCTTCAGCTGTTTTTTTCATTTTTTGTAAAATGATAGCTGAAATTTCTTGTGGGGTATATTTGCGGTCGTCAATTTCCACACGTGGGGTGTTATTGTCTCCTTTTACTACGGTATATGGTACTCGTTTAACTTCTCCTGAAATTTCATCGTACGTGTGACCCATAAAACGTTTAATTGAATAAACCGTTTTTTTAGGGTTGGTAATGGCTTGACGTTTAGCAGGGTCTCCTACTTTACGCTCTCCGCCTTCTACAAAAGCTACAACCGATGGGGTTGTGCGTTTTCCTTCGTTATTAGCAATAACCACAGGCTCGCTTCCTTCCATAACAGATACGCAGCTGTTGGTTGTTCCTAAATCTATTCCTATAATTTTAGACATAATGTAATTTTTAAATTCGAATTGGTAAAGTCAAGGATTGTGCCAAGGGAAGGAATTATTAGAAAATATGACAAGCTGTCATTTTCTGCTAATGGCAGATAGATAAACCCCCACCATAGTCTAAAAACCTAAGTTTACAGGTTATAGAACTAGCGGAAATTGTGTCTACACATGATTGGTCGCGTATAGACCTGCTAAGCTTAAGATCATTGCGACACGAAAAAACACCCACGCCACCACTTATATTAGTATAATTTGCGTGGCTTTGTGATAAGGATGTTGACATATTTACTTGGTTATATAAGGCTAAAGCCTGTCCGGCTGCGTTAAGTATAAATTCAGCACTATCTACCGACCTTGTAACTGTATTATTTACAGGAATCATGTTAGCCAGATTAATTAAAACGGTATTAGCTATAAAATCAAACTCTTGTTTTTCTCCCCCTACAGTTTGTAAAGGATAATTAGTGCCTAAACTAATATCTACTGATTGTCTTCCGGGAGTGTTGCCACCATATTCAGTATAAAAAAAACGTAAAGTTAAGCCGCAAACTCCTGCATTTACCGGAGAATTATAGTAACAGTACTTTATGCCCCCATTACCCGGAACAATGTTTAGGTTAGTGTTATGCGAATAGTTAGGTGTTAAAATATTAGGGGCACCCGGTAACGATTGAAGCAACTGAAATGCCTGAATTAATCCGGTTGATGAGGTAAACTCTTTCCCGCTTTTGTTGTTGTGAATGATTAAATTATACTGACTATCGTTATATAATTTATGATTGGTTTTATAAACCCGTTCGTTTTGGTTAAAAATACCGGCGGCAGCCTGCAATAAAGTATCTGTTAAAACAATTTCCATAGTTGCCGTAGCAGGATTATCGACTGAAACCTGTACGCCATTTATCCAACGCTGTAAAGTAACCCTTAAATCACCCGATTTAAAGTAAACCGAATCTTGGCTTTGTGCCATTGTATATGCATTTTCGGCACCTAAAAAAACACGCTCAATGCGTATGTATTGTATAGAATCATCTTGGTTTAAAAGCCCATATACAGCCACACTTTCTTTATAAGGAGCCAGCAAGCTAAGGCTATTGCTACAGCCCCCAAAAAGGGTAAAAACGATAATAATAAAAAAGGCCTTTTTTATCATAATGCGTCAAAATTAAGTTTTTTATCGGTTAAAAAAATTAATGGCTACTTTTGTTTTTCTAACGGTCTATTTTAACAATTAAGCGGTCATGTCTGTAGCAAAAAAAGAATTTAAAAAGGTAACAACTCACTCTTTACAAGAGATGAAACGCACAGGCGAAAAAATTGCCATGCTAACTGCTTACGATTACACCATGGCAAAAATACTCGACCAGGGTGGCATTGATGTGCTTTTGGTAGGCGATAGTGCCAGTAATGTAATGCATGGGCACGAAACCACCTTGCCTATTACTTTAGATCAAATGATTTACCATGCTGCATCGGTTGTTCGTGCTGTAGATAGAGCCCTTATTGTTGTTGATTTACCCTTTGGGACCTATCAGGGAAATTCTAAAGAAGCTTTAAATTCTGCTATACGCATAATGAAAGAAAGCGGTGCACATGCCGTAAAATTAGAAGGGGGCAGAGAAATTAAAGAATCTATAGAGCGTATTTTAACAGCGGGCATTCCTGTGATGGGGCATTTGGGCTTAACACCACAATCTATTTACAAATTTGGAACTTATAATGTACGCGCTAAAGAAGAAGTAGAAGCTAAAGAATTGCTTGAAAACGCACACGTACTGCAAAAAGCAGGTTGTTTTGCTTTGGTGTTAGAAAAAATTCCGGCAACGCTGGCAAAAACTGTAGCCAGCGAACTTAGTATACCTGTAATTGGCATAGGGGCAGGTAATGGTGTTGATGGACAAGTTTTGGTTACGCACGATATGATGGGCATGACGTATGAGTTTAACCCTCGTTTTTTAAGAAGATACTTAAACTTATATGATGATATGAAAGGTGCGACTGAACGTTACGTTCATGATATAAAAATAAAAGATTTCCCCAACGATAAAGAACAATATTAAGCATGAGCAATCAGGTAAAAGAGTTTAACGAGTACCGTGCTAAAATGAACGACTTAATACTAAGTAAAGATAACTTGGTAATAAAGCGTTTGTATAATCTGGATGCCAACACCTATGCCGCAGGCGCGCTTGATGTTAAAACAAAAGAAATGCTTGGTTTGGTTGCCAGCATGGTTTTGCGTTGCGACGATTGCATTAAATATCATTTAGAAAAATGCCATGAGGCAGGTACTAAAACTGATGAGGTGTATGAGATTTTTGCCGTAGCCAATATTGTAGGCGGTACAATTGTTATACCACATACGCGTCGTGCGGCTGAGTATTGGGAAGCTTTGCAAACAAGCTAATGCAATTTTCGGAAGAAAAAATAACGCAAATTATTTCAGAAAAGATTTTCGAACTTACCTATAAAAAAATTTCTTCCATTAACGAGGAGTTGGTAGATAGTGGCATTTTAAGCTCTATAACCATAGCCGAATTGGCTGTTGCTTTAGAGAAAGAATTTTCGGCACCCATTTCTTTTATGGAAGTTACTAAAGAAAATTTTAAATCGGTTAACGCCATAAAAAAACTAATTTTAAAACAATGAAATTAATTTTACTTTACATAATGGCGGTGTTGTATATAGCGGCAGGCATTTATCATTTTATAAACCCTAAGTTTTACCAAAAAATAATGCCCACTTATTTGCCCTGGCACATGCCCTTAATATATATAAGCGGCGTGCTGGAAATTGTCTTTGCTGTCATGTTGTTTCCTGAAAGTACACGCCCTATGGCGGCCTGGTTAATTATTGCTTTGTTAATTGCCGTGTTTCCGGCAAACATACAAATGGCTGTTACCATGTGGCAAAAGCAACGTCCTAACTTATGGATTGGTCTTGTACGCTTGCCCCTGCAATTTGTTTTTATTTATTGGGCATGGATTTATACTAAAAAATAAAACCCATGTTTTTTGATATAGCAACAAAATCTTTTAAGGAAGAAAATATTGAAGCAAGTAAAATTGCTTTTGTTGCTGCTGATAAAAATGTTACGTGGGCAGAGTTAAAAATCCTATCCGATAAAATTTGTGAAATCTTAAAAAAAATAAATGCCCCAAAAGGAAGTCCTGTTTTGGTGTATGGCGATAAAGAAGCATTTTTTTTAGCTACTATACTTGCTTGTTATCGAATGGGTTTGCCTTTTGTACCCGTAAACAATTCGTTACCAAAAAAGAGAATTGAAAAAATTATTGAACAAACACAAAGCAACATACTAATTATTGCAGGGAATGATGTACCTGATTTGCAAGTACCTGTACTTATTAAAAATGATTTTACCGTTCAGATAAAAGGCGACGCAAGTTTTTCTAAAACTATAAATACCGCCTATGTTTTATTTACCAGTGGCAGTAGTGGAGAACCTAAAGGTGTTGTTATATCTGACGAAAATATTACATCGTTTACCCAATGGTTTACCAATCAATTTCCTGTAAATAAAGAAACTGTATTTATAAACCAAGCCGGTTTTTTGTTTGATATTTCTTTGGCTGATTTTTTTGGCGCATTGCAAACAGGCGGCACAGCTATTTTTAATACAAATGAAATTACAGGTAATGCTATTTTGTTTTATGAAAGAATAAATAAGTACAAAGGCACTTACTGGAATTCAACCCCATCGTTTATTGTGAGATGTTTAGCTGATAAAAATTTTAAAGCAAAAAATTTATCCAGCATAACACACTTTGTTTTATCGGGTGAAAATTTAGCTGCAACGCTTGTAAAGGAGTTGAAAAATAGGTTTCCGAAAGCTGCAGTTATTAATGCTTATGGTCCGACCGAGGCAACCATTTACGCATCCTTTGCTGAAATTACGGATGAGCTTTTAACCGAAAACACTTTGCCCATTTGTAAAACAGATAATGAGTTTATTCATATAGAAAATGATGAAATTATTATTACAGGTGGTGGAGTAGGAGTGGGCTACTTAAATAATGAAACACTTACACATCAAAATTTTTTTTTGAAAGGAAATAAAAAATCGTTTCGTACAGGTGATGCCGCTTTTGTAAAAAACGATTACATCTACTACGCAGGTAGAAAAGATGAACAAATAAAATTAAACGGATACCGCATTGAACTGAATGAAATAAAACATGCTCTTGAACAGATAGATTTTATTGAACAGGCAGAGTGTCTGCCCATTGTAATTGATGGAAAAGTAAAACGATTGATTGCATTTATACTAACAAAATCATCGGCCAATAATGTAGAATCTGCCAATATAAAAAGTAGTTTAGAAAAAGACCTGCCTGCATATATGATTCCTTCAGAAATAATTATGCTGAAGGAATTTCCATATACTGCCAGCTTTAAAGTGGATAAGCAAAAATTACTGAACGATTATTTAGCCGGATAACAGCCATGAGTTTTTACGATTTACCCAAAGAAGAACGCGTAAAGCTTGTTGCACAAATAAACAAGCAAATTCTTACAGGCATTGAAAAGGATAAGTTAAGCATGCTGATAAATTTTTTTTCGGATGAAGACACTTATATACGTAAGACGGGTTATTTGGCTATTGGTAAAATTTATAATCAGCACAAAACTTTACAGGCAAAAATTATTTCTATTCTTACCGAACTACTAAAAGAAGAAGATGCCAAAATAAGGCAGACTTGCATTAATGCAGCAGGCGAAATTGGTATGAAAGATTTTAAAGTAGTTGAATGGTTTTTTGATACAGGTTTATTTGATAAACATCATTCGGTTAGAAATGCAGTAATTGGCTCGGTTAAAAAAATGAGCGAGAAAAACCCAAAGCCTGTACTTATTTGGGCAAAAAAATATTTGCATCATGCAGATAAGGAAGTGCGCAGAGAAATTTGTCATGGAATAGAGCTTAGAGGCAGAACACACCCGCAAGATATTTTGCCCCTTTTAAAAGAATTGCAACACGATAAAACAGCCAGAGTGCGTAACACCCTCATACATGTAATTGGGCAAATTGCCTACAAAAAAGGCTGTTTAGAGACTGTAATTGCCGATTTAAACACCTGGCAGGATAGGGCATTGACTGATGAAGCGGTTGAAGAGATTATTGATGTGTACGATAGGTATAAAAACTTCTCAATCCTCAGCCAGCAGCAGGCTATAGCCTATATTGATAAGCATTACAGGCCAAAAAAATAAGCTATATGTCAAAACAAAATTTGTTAGTAAATTGCGCCCCTAATGCAAATGTTAAATAAAATAGCCTTTTTAAAACCGGCAAGATTTATTGCTTTGGGAGTTCTGTTCCTGTTATTTAGCAGTTATACAAACGACCCGGGTAGTGGCGATAAAGAGAAAAAAGTATTTCCTAAGCCCGAAAAAATTGGCAACATGATGTTTTACGTGCAACGCACCTTTAACACAAATACACTTATTTATGAATTAAATATAGACGAAAAACAAGGTTTAAATGAAACTGAGCCTATAAAAATATACTGGATAAATTATGCTACCAATAAAAGCACTGAGCCTTTAAACTATATACAACGCAAATATGCTTACGGACTTGAAATAAAATTAATTGATGCTGAAAAAAAATCGTACTGCTTTAACTTTGTATCGTATAAAAAGAAAAAATTATACTTACTAAAATCTCCTATTGATAACAAGTACCACGTTTTTTGTGATATAAATAATAAAACGGTTGCCTTAGACAGAATTTTTATTCAGATTGAAGGCGGCTCGTTTTGGGTGCCGCATGTAAAATACATTGACATTAGCGGCAAAGACCTTGGCAAAAACGAAGAGGTAGCCGAAAGAGTTATTCCTTAAATAGTAAACTTTCTTCTTTTTATTTAGTTGTTTTGGTGGGCTCGCCCAATATCTGGTCAAAAGCCATGCGCATTATCCAGGCTTTTTCGGTTACGTTATAATTGCCTTCGGTTTTTTCTAATGCGGTTTCTAAAATATTTTTTACCTGTTTGCATTTAGTGCCATGCAAATACATAATGCGATAGGCTGCGCCTTTGTAAATTAAAAAACAAGCGGCATGGTCGCCATTATTATAAGCAGGTGCTCCAACTGAAATGGCTTCTTCAATAATGTAGGTTACGGCTTCTATTTTTTCGCAGTCTTTGGCATAGGGACTAGTAATTAGGGTTGGCTGGGGTACAACACTTTTGTTTTTTTTAGTCCGCTCTTTAGTGGTATCGGCTACAGCATGGTTTGCGTTGACGTTTGTTACTGATAATAGTAGTATTAAAAAAACAAGCTTGGCTAATTTTGCTTTCATATAATATATTTTAAACCTTCTTCTTTTTCTTGGGCGCAGCTTTTGCTTTATCATTAAAATCTAAGCAAAGGTTTATCCAGTACTCAAAATCCTTTTTTGATTTCATGGCAGGGTCGCTGACAAACACATAACCCTTCATAGGTTTGTGGTTAAAATCCATTGGGCGACAACCATTTTTTTCTAATACGGTTTCATCAAGGACAGGGTCAATGCGGCACATCATTTCATCTTTCACAACTCCTACACACATTTTACCATTAACCATAAAACACACACCGCCAAACATAAATTTTTCTTCCACTTTTGGTACATTAACCAAAGCTTCTCTAATTCTATCCGCTAATTTTTCGTTAAAAGCCATAGGGCTAATTTAGTTTTTTTCGGCAAACTGTTTTAGTCCGGTAAAGAATTTTTTAATGCCCGTATCCGATTGTTTTTTTATCATTAACACATCTAACAATTTACCTAATAAACCAAACTTTACGGTGTACTCCATAACTTGTTTAACTACGGTTTGGTTTCCTGTTTTTTCAAACGTGTAACTGTGCTTTAGTCCTTTTATGGGAAAAGAGCAATCAGTTAACTGAATAGTTAGTGCCTGGTTAGGTACAAAAACAGTAATTTTTTCTTCGAACCAGTTTTTGCCATCCAGCATATCTACTTTGCGTTTGGCTCCTATGCCTGTTTTTTGAGCCGAAATTAGGGTAGATTTTTTAACTGTTGGGTCGTACTTATCCAACAGTTCCATATTTGCTAAAATGTTCCAAATGCTTTCTACCGAAGCATTAATGCTGATTTGATTTTTGATGGTTGCCATGTTTTATAAGTTTTAAATTTAACTACTTGCATTATGCAAGTGCAAATATAATTAACTACTTTTAATTTGCAAGTAGTTAAAATTAGTATTTTTGTAGCATGAGAAAAACAGGGAGAAAATCAGACTGCCCCATTAATTACGCTATGGAAATTTTTGGCGACCGCTGGACATTTTTAATTGTGCGCGATTTAATGTTTAAAAACAAAAGCCATTACAATGATTTTTTACACGCTGAAGAGAAAATGGCTACTAATATTTTGGCTAATCGTTTACAACTACTGGAAGAGAATAATATAATTATAAAAGAAATTGACCCCACCCACGGTTCTAAATGGATTTACAGCTTAACCCCAAAGGGCATTGATTTATTGCCTTTATTGGTTGAAATGATTGTTTGGAGCGCCAAGCATGATAAAAAAACAGCTGCCGATAAAGCTTTTGTAAAAAAAGCACTTACCAACCGAGAGAAACTGTTACAAGAAATTAATGCAGCCTTAACTGCTAAAAATTAATTAGCGCCTTGTCATTTCGACCGGAGGGAGAAATCTGTTTGTGTAGGATTTAGAAGAAAAAAAGAAGTAATTTGCATTATATGAAAGCATTTTATTTATACTTTATTTTATTAGTAAGCTATACTTCAATAGCGCAAACTTACTCTCCTGAAGTGGAAGCTAAAATTAAACAGGTTGAAAATAATTTGTTCAGGTACTTTAAAATTGAAGGACAAGCTAATGAGACAATTAAACAACGCATGGCCTTATATAAAATTGTTGGCTTAAGTATTGCGGTTGTTAATGATTATAAAATTGAATGGGCAAAAGGATACGGTTGGGCAGACAGTGCCGAAAAACGATCAGTAACACCTGAAACTGTTTTTGAACCGGGCTCAATTAGTAAGAGTCTTAATAGCGTTGGGATTTTAAAACTTGCTCAAAACAAACAAATTGATTTATACACCGACATTAATAACTATCTGACTTCGTGGAAATTTCCTTATGATACAACATCAAAAGGAAAGAAAATTACCATGGCTAACTTATTAAGTCATACGGCTGGTTTAACTGTTCATGGATTTTTGGGTTATGAAGTGGGAGATACTATACCAACTTTACAACAAATTCTTGATGGAAAACGACCCGCTAATTCAGAAGCAGTTCGTTCTGAAATAGAACCTGGCATTAAGCATATGTATTCAGGAGGAGGAACAACTATTTCTCAACTTATTCTTACCGATATAACAAAGCAACCTTACGATAAGTGGATGTTTGAAAATGTTTTGAAACCCATTGGCATGACTAATAGTTCTTTCTCACAACCACAACCCAAAGAAAAGCAAAAGTTAATGGCAACAGGTTACTTAAAAGATAGGGTGGTGAAAGGAAAATATCATGTTTATCCTGAACAAGCTGCTGCCGGGTTATGGACTACGCCAACTGATTTGGCTAAATTTATTATTGAAACACAACAATCTTTAAAAGGAAAATCAAACAAAGTGTTAACGCAACAAACCACGCAACTTCAATTAAGACCCTATATAGACTCTGCTGTTGGCTTGGGCGTCTTTACCGATAATCGCAATGGGGTAAAATATTTTTCACACGGTGCCGGAAATGCAGGTTTCAGCGGTTATTATACTGGAAGCTATGAGGGCGGAAACGGTATTGTAATTGTTTGCAATGCTACGGATGTAATTGGTTTAAGGAATGAATTAATTAATAGTGTTGCAACGGCATATCAATGGAAAGGCCTTGAAGTTACGGAAAGCGTAACAAAAAAGGAAGTGAAACTAAGTGAGAACAAAGCAGATAAATTTATTGGTTGCTACCAAACAGGAACAAATATAAATGAGATTTATAAAAAGGGTAACACATATTACCTGCAAGCAGCAGCTAACCCTTGGCAAATACACTTCACTTCTGATAGTAGTTTTATTAACCTTGAATCTATTTCTGAAAAAATATTTTTGTTTAACAAAGAAGGTAAAGTTGAGGGTTTAAGAAGGATTGTCTTAAATAGAGCGGGTGATTCAGCAAAAAAAGTTGAAGTACTTAAATTATCCAAGATTGATTTACAAAAGTTTGTAGGAGATTATAAAATAGATGAAAAGTTTATAGGAAATTATGCAATAGATGAAATAACAAATTCGGTTATTATTAATGATGGTGTCCCTTTTCTTGCAGTAAATAAGAATACAAAATGTAAAATGAAATTTATTTCAAAAAATGAATTTTTTATGACCGAAGACCCAGGGGCTTTATACACCTTTCAAATTGATTCAGATGGTAAAGTTTCAGGCTTTACTGGTAATGATGGTGAAAAGTCGGTTACATTAAGAAGAAGTAAATAAAGAGTATCTCTTTTTAAACAGATTTCTCAGTCGTTCCTCCTTCGAAATGACAAAGGTGAGTTGAGATAAACAAAATAAATCCTTACGGACGAGGGAACATTTTATCTAATAAAGAATCGCGGAATTTACGTGGAAGTATTTTGCTTAATACGGCCAGTAAATTTACATCGCCCGAAGGGATGATTAAATATTTTTTATGTCCGTTTGCTTGTGCTAAAATTTTTGCTGCAACCTCTTCTGTTTTCATCAACTTACGAGGTGTTTCTTTTTTCATCCAGGCAGGTGCATTTTTAACCTCTTCATGAAACTGAGGCGTATCCATATCGCCGGGACAAGCTGTGTACACGTTAATGTTTTTGCTTAATAACTCACGGCGTAAGCTTTCGCCAAAATTAATGATGCCCGCTTTTGCAGCGCAGTACATTGAGTACCCCGCAGCACCCATTAAACCAAAGCCCGAAGAAATCATCAGCACTTTAGAGCCCGATTGTAATAAAGGTAAAAAGCGGTGAGCCGAAAGAATAGTGCCCACTAAATCAATTTCTAAATCTTGTCTTAACTCGGTTGTGTTTTGGTAATCAGAAAGTAATTTTGTTGTAACCACACCTGCGTTTAAAACCAGGTAATCAATTTTACCATATTCGGTTTTAACTTGGTCAAAAGTGCGTTGTAAAGCAGCCTCATCTGTAATATCGCAGGCCATGCCTTTGGCTTTAATGCTCATAGCACTAAGTTTACTAACAGCAGCGTTTATTTTTTCCTGATTACGGGCAGCAACAATAATAGAGTATCCTTGTTTGCCTAAAAGCTCTGCTAATGCATAACCTAAACCTGATGAACCGCCTGTAATTAATGCTACTTTACTCATACTAAAAATTATGTGGGTTTATTTTAATAAGAAATCAAATTTTGTGGCAGCAGCTAAAATAATATCAGCAGCTTTTTTCAATTGAGCTTCGGTATGTTCTGATGTAATAAACATGCGTATACGTGCCTCATTACGGGGCACAGCAGGGAATTGAATAATACTGGTATCTAAACCGCTACGTTGTAAATAATCGTTTAAACCAATGGTTTTGCTTTCTGCCCCAAAATGCACAATAACCACCCAAGCATCGCCTTCGCTTAATTTTACTTTACCGTTTAATAAATTTCTAAAATATGTAGCGTTAGATTTTAATCTTTTTCTTCTTTCAGCACCAAGCGGCCCACCGGCTAATTCAATAACCTTAGTCATGCCACCTGTAACGGCAGGGTCTAACGCACAAGAGAACATACGGCATCTAGCGTACCAGTTCATGTACTGTACAATTTCTTTTTTAGCATACACAGCACCACCAACACCACCAAAAGCTTTGCTAAAAGTCATTACATATAAATCAACATCGGCTAAAACGCCTTGTTGTTCGCATACGCCACGTCCGTTTTCGCCTGCTACTAAAGCTGAGTGAGCTTCATCTACCAAAGTAAATGCGCCATATTGTTTAGCTAAACGCACCACTTCTTTTAAATTTCCGTAATCGCCATCACCACTATAAATGCTTTCAACACAAATTAAAACACGGGTAAACTCGTCGCATTTTTCTTTTAGCAATTCTTCTAAATGCGCCATATCGTTATGACGGAAAAAAGTCATCTCCCCACCCGAAAGTTTTGCACCTTCAACAATAGACATATGAGAAGCAGAGTCCATAATAACCTGATGCCCCGGTTTAATGAAAGCCGATATAGCACCTAAGTTAACGCTGTAGCCCGCAGTAAATAAAGATACACCACGATCCGGTAAATCAAAAAACTTTACCAAAGCTTGCTCTAATTGTTTGTGTACTAAATAAGTGCCACTAATAACAGGCGAGCTTGATGCACCCAAACCATATTTAGCCACAGCATCTTGTGCTGCCTTAATAACATCGGGATGATAACTAAAACCTAAATAATTATAGCTTGATAAGTTAACCACGTGTACCACATCGCCATTAGCACGAGATAAATCTGTTTCAGGGCCTTGTGTGCCCGAACGTGCTGCTTCAAACGTGTAGATTTTCTTTTCGTTTAAAATATCTACATATTCCGAAAACAACTCCATCTCCTCTAAATCTGCCGACATGTTCATCATAAACATATCATAAGTGTAGTCGGTAAAGTTTTCTTTAATGTGTTTAACTAAGCTCTCATCTAAGGTGTTAGTTGCCATGTTTAAGCTGTTTTAAGTTTAGTTTTTTGTGAACGCGTATAAATTTCCATTAAATTATCAAAAAAACTGGTTCCCTTGTCAACGGTAATTATTTGTCCGGTAATAGTATCACAATAGCCCGAGCAAAGTCCTACAATGGCTTCTGATAACTCTTCGGGTTGTATCCAGTAATTATCGGGTACAAACTTTTTAGTGAACTCAGCTAAATCTTTCCCAAACGTATTTTCTAACGATTGTGTTTTAATAGCACGAGAGCGTACAGCGTTTATACATACATTCTGGTCGCGCAGGCGATAGTTAATGTATTTTACAAACACTTCCATTACCGTTTTTGATGCCGCTACAAAGTCGTATCCGATAGAATAATCGGTTGGACCAGTTGACGACACACCCATTATATATTTTGGATAGCTGCCAAATGTTGCAAAAATTGCTTTGGTATACGATACCATAGGAAAAGCCGAGTAGGAAATGCTTTTCTTTAAGCCTTTTAAAGAATAATCTTCAAAACTATTTACTACTTGTGCTGCCGATACATTACTTATAAATATATCTATTTTAGAAACTCCTTGTTTTTTTAATTGCTCTAACAAAGCAACGGTGTCTTCGTTATTAGATACATCAGCCTGCAACAAAATAGGCTTTGGAGCCTTTTGTTTTTCAAAAGCTGCAAAAATTGCTTTCTCATCATGGTCGCCCCAACTGTAAGTCAATACACAAAGCGCACCTCTTTTTCCGAAAGATAAACCACACTCTAAACCTATACCACGCGTACCGCCCGTGATAAGAACTACCTTACCCGAAAAATCTAAGAAAGAGTTGCTCATATTTTACTTAGCAAAAGCTACAAATTTGTCGATAAGACCAGCAATGTTTTTGATGTCTGACAACTCTGTGCGAGGAATTTTAATTTTAAGTTCGCGCATAGAACCAGATACAATCTCAACAATATCAAGGCTGTTAGCACCATAATCAATAAAAGACTTGTTTGCATCAACTTTCTCAGTAACACCCGGCACAGACTTTTTTAAATGTTTCTCAATTACGGTTAAAATTTCTTCTCTTTCCATTTTGGATTCGTTGTTAATTATGATTAAATGTTTTAATAAAGGGGGCAAATTTAATAAAATTCACAATGCTTAGCTATAAAAATAAAATTAGGCTAAATTTTAACATTAATAACTTGATTTTCAATAAAATGCACAAATTTTAAGGTTATATTTTAATAATTCACTACTTTTGCCCCTTTATATTATTGTTAAATAATGGCCCACAAAAATAAATTAGTTCAGCTTACTATTAATAGAGACGGCATTGCAAACTTGCATATGGCAGATGCACCCCGTAAAAATGGGTTTACAGCTAGCTTTATTGAAGAGTTAATTAATTGTTTAAATGAGGTTAAGGCTAATGAAACTATTAAGGTTTTGCTAGTTACAGGCTTGCCCGAGGTGTTTTGCTCAGGTGCCGATTTAGATACATTAGAGAAGCTTTGTAAAAAGCAGATTAAGCCCGTAGATATCGTTCTGTCTAAAATGATGCTTGATATTTCTATTCCGGTAATATCGGCAATGGAAGGGCATGCCATTGGCGGCGGTTTAGCACTTGGCATATGTGCCGATGTGGTTATTTTGGCCGAAGAAAGCCGTTATGGTTGCTCGTTTATGAATATGGGCTTTACCCCAGGCATGGGCATAACTAAGTTACTGGAGCATTATATGTCGCCGGCTATAGCGCAGGAGATGCAGTATACCGGTAATTTTTATTTAGGCAAAAGCCTGATAGGCAAAACCAACTTTAACTACATATTGCCAAAAGCTGAGGTAATGGATAAGGCACATCAGTTGGCCGAATCTATGGCCGAGAAATCGCACAAGGCCCTATCGGTTTTAAAACGCTACCAAAGCATGGCGCGCCGTAAAATGTTTGAAGAAACATTTACTATTGAAACCATGATGCACGAATTAACGTTTAACGAAGAAGAAATATTAAAGACTATACAAGAAAACTATGTCAGATAAAAAGCAGCGAGTGGTTTTGATAACCGGAGGGACAAAGGGAATTGGTAAAGAAATGGGCCTGAAGTTTAGCGAGCATGGCGACCAAGTAATAATAACCTACGGTTGGGGTAGCATTGAAGAGGAAGATGTTATAAAAGAATATACATCACGCGGTTTACCCGCACCGGTTTTAATACAAGCCGATGTTATTAATAATGAGGACACCGTAGCCTTACTTACCGAAATTAAAGACCGTTTTGGAAGACTGGATGTGTTTATATCTAACGTGTCGTTTACCACTTTGGTAAAAAACATGGAAGATTATAACGAAGCCTATTTTTTAAAGAGCATTGAGTATAGCTGTTGGCCAATGATTGAGTACACCCGCCAAATGAAAACCATATTAGGGGCTTATCCTAAATATGTATTGGCATTATCATCTCATGGGCCCGATCGTTTTCATAAAAACTACGACTTTGCCGCAGCCACAAAATCATTAAACGAAGTACTGATAAAATACTTAACCTATCATTTTTACGATGACGGGGTAATTTTTAATATAATTCGTACACGCCCTGTAATTACAGATTCTTTATTATCGACCATTGGAAACGAGTGGCCTGAGTTTATTGAAAAATACGATATACCCGGCACACATATTGAATTAGAAGAAGTGGCTAAAGTTGCCTACATGATGACCAGCGGATTAATGGATGGCATACGCGGGCAAACTATTATTGCTGATAGAGGTTATGATTTTGCCGAAGGCTTACAACGCATGTATGCCGACCAAGAAGAATTAGGTCTTTAAACAAAATATGTTTTTATAATTTGAGAAAGCTGCCTTTGGGCGGCTTTTTCTTTTTAGAAAAATTCCTCGCTTGTCATTTCAACCTCTCTTGTCATTTCGACCGGAGGGAGAAATCTTTATTTGCAATAGATTTAGTAGATTTGTTTAAAGGTAAAAAACAATAACAAGGGCAGAAGAATAGTATCATAGTAAAGGGGTTTAATTATGCTAAATAAAATAAAAGATAAGTTTGTTTATAGGCTTATATTTAATGCCGGAATACTAACTCTTAGGGTTAAAAATAGTTTTGATGATATCAGTGGTTCTGAAAGCATCAACTTTATTGGAGTTGTTTTTTTTGAAGACGATGGAGTTGCTTCCGGAAGTAAAGTTATTATAGCAGATGAAACGGATTTTGGAATGCTTGGGTTTTCGGGGAAAATACATGTAGAAAGTCAGGGTAAAAATCCGGCAGATTTAAAACAGTTTTTTATACGATGTGAAAGTAATGATAAAACCCTCCATCAGATAATAGTGGTTTATGAAAAAGTAATCATTGATTCAGACCCTTTTTTATATTCTCCTATGAAGTAAATTATCCACAAAATAATCTTTTTACAAGGCTCAATTTTAAAATTAACAAACTGATTATCATAGGCTATTACACACTTATTACAGCCTTGCAGGTTTTTTTGCTGTTAACAACAAAGTACATCAAAAATGTATTATTCCACACTTTTTGTATTTTTTTGTAATAAATTAAATAACATGAAAGACGTACCCCCATTAAACCCCAAAATTACATTGAAGGATATACAAGAAGATGCCATGCGCCATCTTTATAAATTGCGTGACCCTGATACGCATGATGCTTGCGAAGTCTATCGCATAACCGACGACACACCACTGCCTGAGCCGGTGCCCGTTATAACTATTAATGATGAAATTATAAGCACCGAGGGTAACCTAACCACCATTAGCGGTGCCAGTAAAAGTGGTAAAAGTGCTTTTACAAGTATACTGTTAGCCGGTGCCATTAGCACCGATGGATTAATTGACGGACTTGAGTTTGTAAACGTGCAAGCTAACGCAAGTAAAA
>JABDCR010000044.1:0-1643 GCA_013288015.1 Bacteroidota bacterium
TTCTCGATATTATATATAGTAATGTCTTTTGTTGAGAAATGAATGACATTGTTAGAATCTAGTAAATCTTTCCCCGCTTTATCCTTATAAGCAATATCGATATTTATGTTTACGTAGGCGGTCTGTTTGGTTTTAATAGATTTTTGAGCGTGCATTTTACCAATAAGCAGAAAACTTAGAAGTAAGAGAGAGACTTTTTTCATCATTTTTTTTGTCGTGAAACCGGATAAGTGCAATACTTGGTAATGTTATTAAAAACTAAAGCTACGATAAATAAAATTAAAACACCTGTAAGTACAGGGGTTAAAACAAATATATAACCAAGCACCTTAACTTTTTCGCTACCAATAACCGCAATTAAAGCCGTTGCACCACCAGGAGGGTGTAAGGTTTTTGTAATTTGCATGGCTACTATAGCTAATGAAACAGCCAAAGCAGCTGCTAACCAGGTTTCGTTAGGCAACAGTTTATGCATGGTTACACCTACTAACGCACAAACTATATGGCCGCCAATTAAGTTACGAGGTTGTGCTAAAGGATTATTACTAATGCCATAAATAAGTACCGATGAAGCACCGAAAGAGCCAATTAAAAATAAATTATCGTTTAAAAGAAGATACTTGCTGTTTATAAAGCCAATGATGCCAATGCCAAAAAACGCACCTAAAAAAGTTAGTATATGCTCCTTGGTATCAATAAGTGTTTCTTTATACAACACATATTTAACCTTACGGTAGTTATACTTTATTTTTTTTAGTGGCATCCCTCCTACCCTTTAATTTTTGTAATTACTTCTTGCACGCTTAGTTTCTCAAACTTTTCGTCTTTGGTTTTAAGCGTATATTTTTGTTCAGTCATTTCGTTTGAGCCAATAACTATTAAATAAGGGATATCTTTTTTAGTGGCGTAATCAAACTGCTTATTCATTTTTTTAGTTACATCGGGGTACAGTTCAACCCTAATGCCTGCGTGCCTTAAAGCAGAAAGCATTTGCAAGCCGTGTTGCTGTTCGGCTTCGCCCATGTGCATTAAAAGTAACTGCGTATGTTGTGTATTTAGTTTTTCGGTAGGAAATAAATTAAGCTCTTCCATTACATCATAAATACGGTCGATGCCAAAAGAGATACCAACCCCACTCATATTGGGTAAACCAAAAATGCCTGTTAAATCATCGTATCTGCCGCCACCTGTAATACTTGGTGTAAATGTGCCGGCATTAGCTTTTACTTCAAAAATAGCACCTGTGTAATAATTTAAGCCGCGGGCAAGGGTTAAATCAATTTCAAATTTTGATTTAGCAGAAAGGCCCGATTGACTTATTGAATTAGTTATTTGTTCTATTTCTTCAACTCCTTTTAAACCAATGGCAGAATCTTTTAGATACGTTTTTAAAAATACAATTGATTGTGCATTATCGCCAGTGAAAGTTAATAATGGTTCTAACTGACTAATTGCAATATCAGACAGGTTATTTTCTTTCAGTTCTTCCTTTACATTTTCTAAGCCAATCTTATCTATTTTATCAATGGCAATGGTTATCTCAATTATTTTATCCTGTGCACCAATAATTTCGGCAATGCCCGCTAAAATTTTTCGGTTATTCAGCTTAATGGTAACAGGTATATTTAATTCAGTATAAACAT
>JABDCR010000044.1:1653-20572 GCA_013288015.1 Bacteroidota bacterium
ATCCATTAATTTAACCAGTTCAATTTCATTTATTAAAGAGTTGCTGCCAATAATATCGGCATCGCATTGGTAAAACTCGCGATAACGACCTTTTTGTGGTTTATCAGCTCTCCATACAGTTTGCATTTGAAAACGCTTAAAGGGGAAAGTAATTTCGTGCTGATGCATAACCACATAACGCGCAAAAGGCACTGTTAAATCGTAGCGCAAAGCACGCTCAGTTAAAGTAGTTGTGTTTCGTGCACTATCAAGACTTAGTTGGAACTCGCTTAACAACTTATCTTTTTCTTTACTTTCGTGTATGCGCGAGTTTAGTATTTTAAATAAAAGCTGATCTCCTTCCTCACCATATTTACCCGTAAGTGTGGTAAGGTTTTCCATAGCAGGTGTTTCAATTTGCTCAAAACCATATAGATGAAAATGCTTTTTAACAGTATCGAATATGTAATTACGACGAGTCATCTCGGCTGAAGAAAAATCTCTGGTGCCTTTTGGAATAGAGGGTTTCATATTGTGATTTTAAGCAGGGCGAAATTACTAAATAGATGTGATATTTGAGGATGCGATATTTTTATGAAATATATTCTCTTTTTTACTAATTTTCGGGTCGAATTAGACAGCATAGAATGAAGCAAGACATTATTACCAAGTTAGAACATCTTTTAGAACACGAAGATATCAATACAGCGGCTGCGCAAATAAAAACTATTCAGCGTGAGTATGAAGAAGCTTTCTCTAAAGAGATGGAAGCAGCAAAACAAAGCTTTACGGATGAAGGCGGACGTGCGCGTGATTTTGTATATACCAAATCGAAAGAAGACGAAAAGATTGTTGAACTGTTTGATAAATTCCGCAAACTAAAAAAACAACAAACCGATAAATTACAAGCTGATCAAGAAAAAAACTTAGAGATTAAAACGGCTATTATTCGTGATATAAACGATCTTTCTAAACTGGAAGTTAACGTTAGCGGAGCTATAAAAAAATTGCACGAGTTACAGGCAAAGTATAAAGAAACCGGAAATGTACCTGCTGCCAAGTATAAAGATATACTTACCGAATACAATAAAGTAGTTGATACTTTTTATTTTGGATTGAACCTATATAAAGAATCGCAAGAGGTTGATTTAAAAAAGAACTTTGAAGCAAAAACTGTTTTACTTGAAAAAATAACCAAGCTACTTGCATCTGAAAATATAAAAGATGTAGAACGCACTATTAAGGTTTTCCGTAATGAGTGGGAAGCTACAGGTGCTGTTCCGCAAGATAAGTGGTTTGCTATGCGCGAAGATTTTAAAAAATTAAACGAGCAGGTAAACAAAAAAATACAGGATTTTTACGGAGAGAAGAAAGAGCAATTAGGCCAGAACCTTGAGGTTAAAAAACAACTAATTGAAAAAGCAAAGCAGTTGATTAGCGAAACCGCTCGTACTGAAAAAGAGTGGGAACAAAAAACTAAGGCTTTACTTGATATACAAAACGAATACAAAGAGGCAGGACATACTGATAAACAAGCAGGAGATGATGTTTGGAAAGTGTTTAGAGAAGTGTGTGATGGCTTTTTTGAGAAGAAAAAGGAGTTTTACGAGCAGGCAAAAGAACGTTACACACAAGCCAAACAAAAGAAATTAAAACTAATTGAAGAAGTTGGTACGTTAAAAGATAGTACTGATTGGCAAAAAACGACTGAAAAAATAATGAACCTGCAACAGCAGTGGAAAAAAATGCCAAACGCTCACCCAAAAGATGAGCATAAAATGTTTGAGCAATTTCGTGCTGTTTGTAATCATTTTTTTGAAGCGAAGCGTAATCAGTTTGCAGCGCAAAATGCTGAGTTAGAAAACAATGTACAGCATAAAGAAACCATTATACAAAACCTGCATGGTTTTGCACCAAGCGGTAATGCTGAAAACGATATAAATGCTCTAAGAGAATTTACCAAACAATGGCAAGAAAGTGGGCAAGCACCTGCTGCTGAACGCAAGCGTTTAAACGATTCTTTTTATAATAAACTAGAAGAGTTTTATGGTACAGTTGCCGGAGATGAAACAGAGAAAGGTTTAATTAAATATAAATTAAAACTTGAGAGATTAGAAGTTTCTGAAAATGGACGTGATCTTTTATTAAAAGAGAATGATTTTATTAGAAAACACATGAACGAAATACAACAACAGGTAAACGTTTATGAAAACAACATGGGGTTCTTTAAAAATGCAAAAACAAAAAACTCAATGATGATTGATTTGGAAAATAAAATTGCTACCGAAAAAGCTAAGATTGATGAATGGAAGAAAAAGCAACAATTGGTAAAGAATTTATTAAATAAAGAATCGAAGCCCGCTTAATAAAAGAGCCTCTCCTCTACCCTATAATTGAAAAATAAAAAATCTTCAACATAACATTGAAGATTTTTTTATGCCTTTAATGTTAAAAAAGTTAGTTATTTTTCGTAAAATTGTTTAACAAACCACGTTTATGAAGAAAATTTTATCATTTCTATTTGTAATAACTGTATCAATAACTTATTCCCAAACAGATAAAAAGAAGCCCATTTCATCTGATACTTCAGAGTGCCTTACCATTACAGGTAATTTTGATGGAACAGTAAAAGATTTAGAGGGCAATTATAAGGCAAAACTTATGAAGGATAATAAGGTAATTGATGAACAAGAATTAAAGGTAAAAAAGTCGTTTGAGTTTACTTTGAAAAAAAACATGCTTTATGCCATTAGGGTTGAAAAGGAAGGTTATATCCCTAAATTAATAAGCATTTCTACAACTATGTCTAGTAAAATAATGATAGAGAGTCCTTACAAATTTAATTTTGAAACCAATTTATTAAGCCAGGATTTATACGGGCATTTTGATGATGATGATGTAGATTTTCCGGTGGCATTGGTTAGTTATGGTAAAAAATGTGATTGCTTTGAATATAACAGAGATTATACGGCCAAGCTGATTAACCGCATGTATACTAATTTACTGTTTGGTAGCGGTACCGATTAAATTCTTTCATTCTTATTCTGTTTAAAAATCTAATTATTGTACCTTTGTCCTTTCTTTAAACTATGAGTGTTTACGATAAATACGAAGCCGTTATAGGCCTCGAAGTTCATATACAATTGCTTACTAAAAGCAAAATGTACTCTAACGATAGCGCAGAATATGGTGGTTTGCCTAATACACACGTTAGTGTTATAACATTAGGACACCCAGGTACTTTGCCAAAAGTGAACAAAAAAGCTGTTGAATTTGCCGTAAAATTAGGTTTGGCAGTTGATGGCACTATTCGTTACGAAAACCAGTTTGCACGCAAAAATTACTTTTATGCCGATTTACCAAAAGGATATCAAATAACTCAGGATAAAACCCCATTTTGTAATGGAGGTCATATTACTATAAAATTGAAAGATGGCGGAGAGAAAAGCATAAATCTTACCCGTATACACATGGAAGAAGATGCGGGTAAAAGCATGCATGACCAAGATGCTACCGATACTTTAGTTGATTTAAACCGTGCCGGAGTTCCACTTTTAGAAATGGTATCTGAACCCGAAATTTGTAATGGAGATGAGGCTTATGCTTATTTAACCGAAGTACGTAAATTAGTTCGTTATCTAGATATTTGTGATGGTAACATGGAAGAAGGCTCTATGCGTTGTGATGCTAACGTTTCGGTTAAAATAAAAGGTGTCAAGGAATTTGGTAAAAAAGTGGAGGTTAAAAACATGAACTCCATACGTAACGTGCAACGTGCTATTGAGTATGAAATTATCCGCCAAATTGATTTATTAGAAGCTAAACAAGAAATTGCAGGAGAAACCCGCAGTTTTGATGCCGTTAAAGGAACTACTTTTAGCTTACGTAGTAAAGAAAATGCAAACGATTACCGCTATTTCCCTGAGCCCGATTTGCAACCTATTTTTATTACTGAAAAGTATATAAATGAGGTAAAACAAACTTTACCTGAGTTACCTAATCAGCTTTATAAACGCTATATAAAAGAGTTTAAACTATCTGATTATGATGCTGCTGTGTTAACTGATACCAAAGCCATTGCACATTATTTTAATGAATTAGTAACACATACTAAAAACCACAAAGCAGCAGCTAATTGGTTAATGGTAAACATTAAAAGTCATTTAAATGAAAATGCTATCGATATAGACCGTTTTCCGGTAAAACCTACACAAATAGCCGAACTTATTTCTATTATAGATGATGGAAAAGTAAGCCACTCATCGGCCTCACAAAAAATATTTCCTGAGTTGGTAAAAACACCAAATAAAACTTCCTTACAAATAGCACAGGAATTAAATCTTATACAGGAAAGTAACACAGATGCTTTACAAGATTTGGTAAACCAAGTTATAGCCAAGTATCCTGAAAAAGTTACCGAATATAAAAACGGTAAAGTAACCTTGGTTGGTTTATTTATGGGCGAAGTAATGAAACTCAGCGGTGGCAAAGCAGACCCTAAAGTAACTAGCCAATTGGTAAAAGATACGCTTAATAAAGCTTAAGCCATTTTTTGTTAGTTTAAGAGCGCAATTAATAACTGCTATTTTAACGTTTATCTAATAGTTGTTGATTTATGTTTAATATTATCTAACTTTAGGAGTTAGGTAAATATATGCGGGTGATTAAAAAAGTTATCCTTCTGTTTAGTGTTTTAATTTTAAAAGTATCTGCTCAAACAGATACTTCTCTTGTTATTGATAACACTAAGGTGGTTTTTTGCGATGTTGTGCCGGTAGTTGATCATGTGGTTGTTAGTTGGGCAACGTCAAAAGAAAGTAGCAATATTTACTTTACCATAGAAAAAAGCAAAGACGGAAAAAAATATACCAAAGTAATAGATGTTCCTGGTTCAGGAAATGGGCAATCCTATAGGGAATATGTAGAAACGGATTACCAGCCATTTAAAGAAACTTCGTACTACCGTATAAAACAGACAGAGTATAATGGTAGTTCCAAATATTTTCCGGTAACGGGTGTCATGTTTAACGCCGAAAAAGTTGGTAAGTTTTATCCCGATCAGGCTCATGCAAAAAAGAGTACAGAACCTAATACTAATGCGGCTAAGTATCAAGAAGTATTGGTTGTATTGCAGGATGCTGAAGGGGTTGAATTTACAGCCAAAGTTACCATAACACAAGAAGATTCTCAGCTTTTTGCAACTGATGAAAGCAGGATGATTCCACCCGGAATTTATGTTATTATATCCTCATCTGACGAAAACATCTATAGTCAGAAAATAATTGTTAAATAATTATTTGCTGTTATTCTTATTAAAGAAAGTATATTTAGGCTTAAATTTATTGAACTGAACTAATATGAAAAAAATTTTAGTAGCCAATCGTGGAGAGATTGCTTTACGTGTTATGCGTAGCGCTAAAGAAATGGGAATAAAAACAGTTGCCGTTTTTAGTGAAGCTGATAGAAATGCTCTTTTTGTACGATATGCTGATGAAGCGGTTTGTATAGGCCCACCACCAAGTAACCAAAGTTATTTGTTAGGTGATAAAATTATTGAAGTAGCTAAAAAACTAGGGGTAGATGGCATACACCCTGGTTATGGTTTTTTATCTGAAAATGCAGGTTTTGCGGCTGCGGTTAAAAAAGCAGGCATTACATTTATAGGTCCAAGCCCCGAAGCAATGGATGTTATGGGCGATAAACTTTCAGCTAAAGCAGCAGCCAAAAAGTTTAATGTACCTATGGTGCCCGGTAGCGAAGGCTTATTAAAAGATTTAAAAGAAGCCATTAGTGTTGCCAAAGCAACGGGTTTTCCTTTATTAATAAAGGCATCGGCAGGTGGTGGTGGTAAAGGCATGCGTTTAGTTGAGCGCATTGAAGATGTGGAAGAGCAAATGAAAATGGCCATGAGTGAAGCTAAATCTGCCTTTGGGGATGATAGTGTTTTTATAGAAAAATTTGTTTCGGGTCCTCGTCATATAGAAATTCAAATAATGGCAGATAACCATGGCAATGTGGTTTATTTGTTTGAACGTGAGTGTAGTATACAGCGTCGTCATCAAAAAGTTATAGAAGAAGCCCCTTCATCTGTGCTAACACCTGAATTGCGTAAACAAATGGGTGAATGTGCTGTTGATGTAGCAAAGGCATGTAACTATAGTGGTGCCGGTACGGTAGAGTTTTTGGTAGATGATACTATGAAATTTTACTTTTTAGAAATGAACACCCGTTTACAAGTTGAGCACCCTGTAACAGAAATGATTAGCGGACTTGATTTGGTAAAAGAACAAATACGAGTAGCAAGAGGAGAAAAACTATCGTACAAGCAAGAAGATTTAAAAATAAACGGGCATGCTATTGAAGTGCGTGTGTGTGCTGAAGACCCTAAAAATAATTTTTTACCCGATATTGGCAAACTGGTTACTTACCGCACACCAAAAGGAACAGGCGTTCGTGTAGATGATGGTTTTGAAGAGGGAATGGATATTCCTATTTTTTATGACCCGTTAATTGCAAAACTAATTGTACATGGAAAAGACAGAGAAGAAGCCATTGAGCGTATGTTGCGTGCTATTGATGAATATCAAATTACAGGAGTATCAACTACCCTACAGTTTTGTTCTTTTGTTTTAAAACACAAAGCTTTTACCAGTGGTAAATTTGATACCAATTTTATTAAAAACTACTTTAAGCCTGAAATGCTTGATACATCTACCAAGCAAGAGGCAGAAATAGCAGCACTTTTTGGTTCGATTTTTGTAAATAAAGATGCAAAAGTTGTCAAACAACATAATAATTTTGAAGAAGCCCAACGTTCTAAATGGAAAACTAACCGTATACAATAAAAACTAAAACCTATATAACATGCGTATAATAAAATCTTTTCTTTACTTGTTTCTGTTTTTTTCGTTTGTCTTTCAATCTTGCTCGATAGAAAAGAGACGTTATACAAATGGTTATACTTTACAATGGAAAAAAAATAACCAATCTATTAAAACGAATAATTCAGATGAAGTTTTAACTCAAAAGAAACAACAACCAAAAATGGAAGATGTTGTTGCTGCTTTTGAAGAATCTGCTCGTTCTTTAAATAATATAGGTGTTGTAACAGCATCAACCGAAAAGAAAAAGGGGATTGTTTTATTTGCACCCGACTCTACAGGTTGCGACACCTTGGTAATGCGTAACGAAACTGAAATTAAAGCTAAAATTATAGAAATTACACCAACCGAAATTAAATACAAGTATTGTGATAATGTAGCAGGGCCTACTTATGTTTCTTATAGATATGAAGTGTCTTATATAAAATATGCAAATGGTAGATTAGATTCTTTTAAAGATGAATTTGCTCCTATTAAACAGGCACAAAATAATAACCAAGCTAATTATTCATACAATTCTCTCGACAATAATAATTGGATGGCAGAAAGAGTTAATAAAAAATCTGTATTAAGTATGGTTTTTGGTTTTATATCACTTGTTCCTTTTTTTGGTATTCCGGCTATATTTATAGGATTGTCAAATGGGTTAAAAGCACTTAGATTAATTAAGAAAAACGACAGAGAATTAGGAATATATAAACAAAGAGCTTTTATAGGAATTGCTTTAGCTGCTATAGTTTTAATTGTATATATAGTACTATGGGTATATCTCCTTTGGAAGGCAGGTCTCCTACCTAAAATATAAATTAATGGGTTACTTTTTGATTTTAAAGACATAAAATAAAAAGATAACATGCCTGTACTTTTTTATATAAAAAAAAATAGTGCAAGGTTTATAGCAATAATATATTTGTTGAGTTTTCCATTAGGCGTTTTTTCCCAAAACAAAGACGACATAGCCATTCCTTATGTATCAAAAGTTATTGATGGCTATAGGGTTACTGCAGTTATTGAAAATAACGACACTATACCCTATATAGTGATGCCATGGGTTATTATTAATGGAAAAATGTCTTTTACGAGCCGGAGAAAATATGCTGAATGGACAAGACTTAAGTACAATGTAAAAAAAGTATACCCATATGCTATATTAGCTGCTGCAAAGCTAAAAGAGTTTGATTTAGTGTTGGCTACTATACCAAAAGAAGCAGACAGAAAAGCTTACTTAAAGAAGAGTGAAAAAGAACTTCAAAAAGAATTTGGTGAAGAATTAAAAGGCTTAAGTATAAATCAGGGTAAAATTTTAATGAAATTAATTGATAGAGAAACCGGTAAAACTACTTACACCATTATTAAAGATATGCGGGGTAACTTTAACGCTTTTATGTGGCAAAGTTTAGCAACCTTATTTGGTTCATCAATGAAACAGAATTACGATTTAAATGACCCATACGACAGACAAATAGAACTTGCCATTAAACAAATAGAAGCCGGAGAATTTTAGTATGTCTATACAGAAATATTTTATTGCCATTGTTGTTCCTGAGCCTTTTCAAACCCAGCTTATGGATTTGAAAAAAGTGGTAAAGGATAAATTTAATAGTAAAGGAGCCTTACGCTCACCCGCACATATTACACTTCATATGCCATTTGAGTGGAAAGAAGAAAAGGAAGATATTTTAATAAACAACTTACAACAATTTACTTTTAGTGAGGGTTTCACTATTGACTTACAAAACTTCTCATGTTTTGAACCGCGTGTGCTTTTTGTTGATGTGCTAAAAAACGAATTACTTGAAAAATTACAACGTGAATTAATGGTTTACGCACAAAAAAATCTACGTTTACTTAATCAGGTTAATGATATGAGAGGGTTTCATCCGCATGTTACAATAGCTTTTAGAGATTTAAAGAAGGATAAGTTTTACCAAGCCTTAGATTATTTTAAAAACCAGACATATACCGCATCCTTTCAGGCAAAAAGCTTTTGCCTATTAAAGCATACCGGTAAAGAATGGCTGGTTAATAAGGAATTTGTTTTTGCAAACACGTAAACCATTTAACATTAATATATTTGTTAATTAAATGGCTAAAGTTGCGGTTATAGGAAGTGGATTTTCGGGCTTATCGGCTGCATGCTTTGCAGCTAAGCAAGGGCATGAAGTTACCGTCTTTGAAAAAAATAGTGTAATTGGTGGACGTAGCCGTTTTTATGAAGAGCAGGGTTTTATGTTTGATATGGGCCCAAGCTGGTATTGGATGCCCGATGTATTTGAAAAATTCTTTAAACAGTTTGATAAAGTACCAAGCGATTATTATAAATTAGTGCAATTAGACCCAGGCTTTCAATTGTTTTTTAGCGAAGCTAATGCATTACAAGTGCCTGCTAAGTTAGAAGACATATACCAAGTATTTGAAAGCATTGAAAAAGGGAGTGCTACCAAGCTTAAAAAGTTTTTAGCCGAAGGCGAGTTAAAGTATAAAGTTGGCATGGAACAATTGGTTTATAAACCGGCCCTATCGTGGATGGAATTTGCCAATTATAATGTTATAAGCGGTGCATTAAAATCACATATATTTAAATCGGTACAAACTTATGTGCGCAGTTTTTTTAAAGATGAGCGTTTAATTGCTTTAATGGAATTTCCGGTACTTTTTTTAGGTGCTATGCCTAAGCAAATACCTGCTTTGTATAGTTTAATGAATTATGCCGCTTTAACTAAAGGTACGTGGTATCCAATGTTGGGCATGTATCAAGTGGTATCTGGTATTGAAAAAATGGCAACTGAGTTAGGGGTTAGCTTTAAAACAAATTGTAACGTAGAAAAAATTAATATAACTGCAGGGAAAGCAAGTTCAATTACAACTTCGTTAGGAGATTTTAAAACGGATGTGGTTATTGCATCGGCTGATTATAATCATGTAGAGCAGAAATTAATTGATATTGAATACAGAAATTATTCTGAAAAATATTGGGAAGAAAAAACCTTTGCCCCATCGTGCTTGATTTATTATGTAGGTGTGAACAAAAAAATAAACAAGCTTATTCATCATAACTTATTTTTTGATACCGATTTTGATAAACACGCTAAAGAAATTTACGAAACTCCACAATGGCCTGAAAATCCATTATTTTATGTTTGTTGTCCGTCTAAAACAGATGCCACAGTTGCTCCTGCTGGAATGGAAAACCTATTTATTTTAGTTCCTATTGCACCCGGATTAAAAGATACACCCGAGATGCGTGAGCATTATTTTGCGGCTATTATAAACAGAATAGAACAAAAATGTAATGATGCATTTTTAGCAAACATTATATATAAGAAAACCTATTGTGTAAACGATTTTGCATCAGACTATAATGCGTATAAAGGAAACGCTTATGGCTTAGCTAATACACTTAAGCAAACTGCCGTGCTAAAACCATCGGTGAAAAATAAAAAAGTGAAAAATTTGTTTTATGCGGGGCAACTTACAGTACCCGGTCCTGGGGTGCCCCCTGCCCTTATTTCGGGGGAGATTGCTGCAACACAAATGAGTAATTACTTAAAATCAATTAAAAATGCCAACTAAGTACACTTATTTATTGGTTGATTTTTTTTGTTTTATTTTTCCGTTTATATTATCGTTTCATCCTAAGGCAAAATTTTATAGGCAACTAAAATATTTTGCTTTACCTTGTTTATTAACGGTCGTTTTATTTGCTAGCTGGGATATGTTATTTACTCATTTACAAGTTTGGAGTTTTAACCCAAATTATGTTTTAGGGGTTTATTTCTTTAACCTACCTATTGAGGAACTTTTGTTTTTTATTTGTATCCCTTACGCTTGTGTGTTTACATATCATCTTATAAAATTGTTTTTAGAAGTAAGCAAATACAATAAACAAGCTCTCTTTTTATCGTGGGTTTTGATTTCATTTTTGATTGTAACAGCTGCATTAAATATTCATAAACTCTATACATCGGTAACGTTTATATTAATGGCTGTATGTTTAGGTTGGTTAGTTTTTAAAAGAGCTACTTTTTTAGCAAACTTTTATCTTACTTATATATTCATTTTAGTTCCATTTTTTATATCTAATGGCATTCTTACAGGAAGTTTTATCAATGAACCTGTGGTAATTTATAATGATGTTCAGAATTTAGGTGTTCGTATGTTTACGATTCCGTTTGAAGATACTTTTTATGGTATGTTGCTAATGTTACTAGATGTAGCTTTACTTGAAAGTGTTGCTTTTAAAAAGAAAATTTAAAAGAAGGCTTAACCATAAAGTAGTACACATTTTGGTTATGTGTATCTGTTAACCTCCATATAAAATCTATACGGGCAATTTTGAAGATATTTTCTATACCAAAGCCCACTTCGTAATAAGGATTATTTATAGCATGTAAGTTTTGTGGAAATAAATAAATTGATTGAGCATTTTCTGTACTCAACTTCCCAAAATAACCTTTTGCGAACAGAAAATTACGCCACTTGAGTTTATTAATTAAAGGGATTCTATCTAAAATTAAACCTTCTATATGCTGTTCTAAATGGACTGACACATATTGGTCGGATGCGTATTCTAAAAAGTTCATCAGGTTAAAAGCATATTCATCTAAAATAACCAATTGGTTTGCTGAAGGAATATCTAAATATGGATAAGGAACTGTGCCAAAGGTTTTGCCCGCTTCTATATAATATTTAAAGTAGCCAAGTTTTTTAACTCTAATTTGTTGTTTGATGGATGCTTTTACTTTTTGAAAATTAAATTCCGAACCAAATAGACTTTTATCAGCCAATTTATACTGAATAGCAAAATCAGGGAATTTTCTAAACGAATTTTTCACGTCGTTTTTATCATAGAAACTACCGCTAACATTTTTGTTTTGCCAACTGTATTTAAAGGTTAAATCTAATCCTGATGAATAATAATTAGTTGGGTGTGTTATGTTACCGGCTGCATCTACTGCACTAAAGTAAAAACCTGCAGTTGGTGTTGTAGAGTTATAAAAATAATTTAACCTAGTTACAGCACCTGTCGTCCAATTATTTTCAAAATATGCATTTACATCCTGCGTATAATTACGAGATGGGTTTATGCTGCCCACCTGAATAAATGATGACAAAATATTATCTAAGTCAATGTTATTAAAACTCCTGCTAAGCTGACTAATATCGTTTCTGTAAGAAGCTCCTATACGCTTTTTATACTTTAATTGCTTACCAAAACTTAGTATGACACTACCATAGTATTTCCATTTTTGGTCGAAAGTTCCGTAGGCCACGTAAGCTGATGTGGCTAATGGGAAGTTTAGTTTTTCGTCTGTCTTAAAACCTAGCTTTATTCTTGATTGTTCTATTACATTATAACTGTAATACGAATAAAAATTGCCAATATCAATGCTTTTGGTTGGATAGTAGCCCGATACAAAAGCTGAAATGATATTTTTTCTTAGAATAAACTTTGGATCTTTTTGTAAACTATCATCCATTTTTAAAACACCTTTATCTTGCGCAGACAAATCAATTTGACGAGATGTTTGCCAATATTGGGTTGTTCTGCTTTTGGCACTATCGGCTTCAACTAAAATATCACTTCCTTTAAATTTGTTTTCAGGAATGATAGAATCTATTACATAGTTATGAAAGGTGGCGTTCTTTCTCCCAAAAAAACCGGTTAAGTCTGATGAGTTTTCTACAACCGTAAAATCGCCCAACACATTTGATTCTGTTAACATCCAGTACTTACTATTAATGGCTTCGTACTTTTGATTAATTAAAAAACTTCGCACAAAATTTACGTTGGCACGAATATCGAAACGTACTGTAATGTCTTTTAAAGCAAATAAAGTCGAGTCAATAAGCATCTCACCAATAAAAGCTAAATCTCTGCTTTGCTTAGGACGGAAATTAATTTTGTAGGTTTTAGTAGTTCCTGTACCGCTACTATCCATTAAATAAAAACGGTAGTTGTTTTTGTAATTATCATTTAAAGGACTGGGGAAGTTCTTATCAAGTATAACAACATAATTATCATAAAAGTTAGGCGCCTGATATAAATCCTCAACAAACTGCATGATTTTTGGCCCGGCTAAACCGGTTGTGTTTACGGCGTTTAAATAATCTTTCCGTTGCTTTGGAGAGCTTTTGTAATAATGGTCGATTGTTTTTTCAACCAATAAAACAGGCAGATAAGTTACCCCGTCTGTTGTAGTATCTGTGTTATTCCAAATATATTTAAATGGTCGAACTAAAATGTTCTTTTTAATTTTATTTGTAAAATGATTTAAATCGAAACGGTTTTTAGAATACTCCTGACAAGAATAATTTACTCTACTATCCGGATTGTTCTTTTCTTTATTTGCTATTACGGCTCTTAGAATTCGCCAAGCAGGGTTCTCTCCCGGCTTTACTGTAAACTCTTGTAATTGGAAGAACTCAGAGGTTAACTCAACTTGTACTTGTTTATCTTTATTGGCAGATAAGCTTATTTTTGAAGTAAAATATCCTAAAGAAGAAATAACCAGTGTATCTTCTTTTATTAAGGAAGGATTAACTTTCAGCATAAAATATCCCGACGTATCTGTTGTTGTACCAAGGGTTGTTCCTTTTAAAAGAATACTGGCATTGGGTAAAGATTCATGTGTTCCTTTTTCTTTTACAAACCCTTTTATAGTAATTGTTTGCGCATAAGCTACTGTAAGCAAAAAACTAACATACAATAGAAATGTATAAATGCTTTTTATGGACAGTAATTTTGGCAAAATGTAGTTAAAATATGCTTGTAAAAATATAAAAACAAAAGAGAATCATTGCTTTAAACTATATACATTAATATGTAAATTCGCTCGTGAATTTAAAATATACGTATAAAAACTATTTAAACCTTACTACCCATACGGCCTTAGGAAGTAGCCTGCCTAAATGGATTGGCTTACTGGCTAAAAATAAGTTTTTAATTGATATACGTTTTTTACCCAAAGTACTTTTTATAACAGGTAATGTAATTTTAAATATACCTTTTCAGTTATACGAGTATCTACGTTATAATAAAGCGATAAAGAAAGTAAAAATCCAACGTCCGATTTTTATTGTTGGGCATTACAGAAGCGGAACAACCTATTTACATAATGTGTTGAGCAAGGACCCTAATTTTTGCTTTTGCTCTACTTACGAGGCTTTAACTCCGCATGTGTTTTTAAGTACAGGCAACATCACAAAAAAAATACTGAGCTGGGTCATGCCCTCTACCCGTCCGCAAGATAATGTTACTGCGGGTGCCGATGTACCTAATGAAGAAGAATTTGCTATGGGTAATATTAGCCACACTTCGTTAACACTTGGTTACTATTTTCCTAAAAGTATATTTAGTGTTTTTGATGAAAGTGTAGTTTTTGAGAAGGATAAAACAAAAAATACAGAGCATTGGCAAAAGCATTTCGATTACTTTTTAAAGAAGCTTAGCTTTAAGAACAAGGGTAAACGACTTATACTTAAAAGTCCGGCAAACACGGCAAGGATAAAGGAGATTTTGGAATTGTACCCCGATGCTTGTTTTATACATATACATAGAGAACCTTATACGGTTTATCAATCAACTGTGAATTTGTACGAAAAAATATTACCATTACTTAGCTTTCAAAAGCCTACCAATAAATTTATGGAGCAGTTTATTTTATATGCTTACGAAAAGATGTATAGAAAATTTCTACGCGATAAAAATAATATTCCGCTAAATCAATTAATTGAGATATCGTATACCGATTTTGTATCAACACCCGTAGAGCAGTTACAAAAAATGTATAGCCAATTGAATTTAGGCGATTTTGAAGCAGCCCTCCTCCATTTACAAGAAGAAATTACTGCCGTAAAAAACTATAAGACCAATGCTTACGTAAGCTTAGATAAAGAAACCAAAAACATTGTTGCAGAAAAATGGGGTTTTATGTTTGAGCAATACGGATATGCTAAATCTGTTTAAACAGAAAGTATCTCCATCATTTTAAGCATATCGGCATTTAGGGCTTGTGTATGCTTAATTGCCTTATCAAATGGCGTATAGGTTACCTGTTTATTTACAATTCCAATCATAACTCCGTATTTGCCTTGCAATAAGGCTTGAACTGCATTATAACCCATGATACTTGCATTTACACGTTCCATACAGCTTGGTGAACCCCCGCGTTGCATGTGCCCCAAAATACTAACACGCATATCAAACTGAGGGAAAAATTCTTTAAGAATTTCGGCTACTTTGTAAGCTCCACCGCTTTCATCGCCTTCAGCAACAATTATTATTTTACTCGATTTGTCTTTTCTACTTGCCTTTAAGCGTTCTATTAACTTTGGGATGTCGTTTTTTGTTTCGGGTATCAAAATGGCCTCAGCACCAGATCCTATCCCACTTCTAAGTGCAATTAAACCCGCATCGCGCCCCATTACTTCTACAATAAAAACACGGTCGTGGCTTTCGGCAGTATCGCGTATTTTATCTACAGCATCAATAACAGTGTTTATGGCAGTATCATAACCAATGGTAAAATCAGTTCCCACTAAATCATTATCAATAGTTCCTGGGCAACCTACAATTGGCACATTAATTTTATGAGATAAAGCTATAGCACCGGTAAACGTACCATCGCCACCAATAACTACCAAACCATCAACATTGTGTTTTTTTAAATGGTTGGCTGCAAGTTGCAAACCTTCTTCGGTTCTAAATTTTTGACTGCGAGAAGTTTTTAAAATAGTACCGCCACGTTGTATAATATTAGCTACCGATTTATGTGAAAGCTGGATGTGTTCATCGTGAATCAAGCCCTCATAACCATGCCTAAAACCAACAACTTCAATATTTTGATGTAACGCGGTACGAACTACAGCACGTATACAAGCATTCATGCCTGGGGCATCTCCACCTGATGTTAGTAATGCCAATTTTTTCATAAATAGTTTATTAAGTAATTATTTTAAACGAGTTGCTATTATTTTTTGAAGATTGCCAAACACCTGCCCGGGGCTAAAACGACGCCAATTAAAATCATCTAACTCTCCGCCCGACATAAAATAATAGTCAATATTGTGTTGCTGAAATTCTTTAAAAACGTGATTCCTAAAATTAAGAAAAATTATCCAGCCGTCATCTCCATTATCTTCAAACCATTCTTCGTAATAGCTATCATCCGAGGCATGAAAATTTAATACATTCTCTCCAATAATTACAAACTTATTAATGCCATAAATGCCCATTTCATCAATAACTTCGCGTTTTAGCAACATAATATCGTTGCCGATGGCGTCGTTCCATTCACCAATTAATTCTATAAAACAGTACTTTTCATCATAATCAACAAAAAGTATTTTTATGTAAAGTGTTTCACTGCCAAAATCATCCCATTGAGGATGAATGACAAAATTGTAAATGCTGTTTGTAAACTCTATCTCACTATACTCACGTCCATAAAAAGGAGATTGCTCGTCGTCTGACGAAATGTAGAGGTGCCTCCAGTTGTAGTATGGTTCTATATCGTGCACAAAAAAACTGTTGCTGCAAAGATAAGTAGTCTTTTATCAAGATAAAATAAGTGCCCTACAATTTTTAATTTATTAGGAGATTGCAACCACGAATATCGCTGTTATCAAAACGCCCCATTAGTTCGAATGTGTTGTTAGGATGAATTTTACCTAAATCTTGCGTAACAATAAAACTGCAAGAATTTATGTTTGCTAAATCTATTATGTTTATGCCGCCAGTTTTATTTGGAGATGTAAAGCTAAAAGGGTCGTTTGTATCTCGGGTTAAAATGCGCATCCAAGGCGGGTTTTGAAACAAACCATTTTGTAAAGAATATGCCTGACTAAGTAACTCAGTCATACCATATTCTGAAGTAATTGTTTCAATGTTTAATTTTTCTTTTAAAACTGTATGCAATTCTTCTTTTAACATTTCTTTGCGACGGCCTTTCATGCCGCCGGTTTCCATCACTATAAAATCATCGGTCAGGATAATGTTTTTATCAGCTAAATCGAGCAAAGCGTAACTTACGCCAAGTAATAGAGTTTTTTGTTTTTGTTGTTTAAGCTGCTCAATGGTTTTAATTAAATCATCATAATTATCTAAATAAAAACCACTTTTTGGGTGATGACTATCATCAATTAATTTTTGAGCCATATATACTAGTGATGAGCCCGTACGCTCTAAATAGGAAGGAAGTAAGGCTAAAACGCAGTAATCAGAAGGCTTACCGAAGAATAAATTAAAACATTGAGTGAAGCTTTTTTCATATAAAGTAATATCATTTACATAATGATATGATGTACCTGTTAGTGTGGTGCCACTACTCGTAAAGATTATTGGCTTATTAGGTTTAGCAAATTCTGTAACTATTTTTTGTGTTTTAAAAAACTCGATAGGCAAAAATGGGATTTTGGAGAGAGAAACTACATCTTCAACTTTAACTCTAAGTGCATCTACAAAATCTTTATAAATTTTATTGTGGTTATACTGTAACTGAAAAACCTCAAAGGCAATTTTTTCGAAGCTGACATCCTCTTTTTTTAAAGAAAAAATCTTAGCTGTTAAATTATCGTAAAAACTTTGGCTACTGTTTATCACGAAGCAAAAATATTGTTAATTTTAGCTTGTGAAAAAACTATTTTACTTTTCTGCTGTTTTAGTGTTGGTTTTATACTCATGTGCTAAAACAACCCCACCTGCACCCGCACCTCCGGTTATCAGTTATGGAAGTTTTACTACATCGGATGCATTTAATGGAGTAATTACAATTAATTTTAGTGATGCTGATGGTGATATTGGTTTAAACCAAAGTGATACAACAGGACCATATGCCAGAGGCACTGTAGGTTATTACGATTTTTATATGCGTTATTATTATTGGAGTCATTATTTTAGTAAATATGTTACTTACTATAATCCTATTGCAGGGCAATCTCCTAGTTTAGCAGATAGTGCCATAACCCCATACCGTATACCTTTTATAATTAATAACACAAAAAACAAAGGTTTAGATGGGCAAATTATTGTAAATTTAAATCAATATAAACCGCCTGGGCCTGACAGCCTACAAAATTTTAGATTCCAAATTTGGATATATGACCGCGCTTTACATAAAAGCAATGTGGTTACTACACCAAGTTTTACTACACCTTACTAAATGCCAAAATACGTTTTAGATTCGGAGTACGATTACGATTTTTCCTTACTAGCCATATCTGCCCATGTACCTGATTATAAAGTGTGTATAGAAGTAAACCGTTTACTGAATATTGAATTAGTACGCGATGTAGCAATTGAATTAAGTACCAAAAATACCAGTACACCCCTGCTCTTTTCTTGCTTTTCGTATCAGGATGAAGAAGAACAAAACGAGTTTATGTTGCTTTCAAACAAAAGCAGTAACACAGTAGCTGCATCAAAAAAAATGACCTCTCCCCCATCTCTATTTGATGATAAAAGAGAGGATATAAAGTTTTTATTGGTGCCTGAGCTGGCTCAAACTGATTTTTTATTTATTTTAAAAGCCGATAACCACGAGCAAGCAATATATAATATACAAAACAAGCTAAAGACCATTACATTTGCGCTTTCTATTCAAACAATTGATATAGAAACGTTAGCCTCAAAAAAGAATTTAATAATTTAAGATATATGATAGAATTTTCTCATAAAACAAAAATTGTAGCTACCATGGGGCCGGCTACGGCAAGTGCTGAAGTGTTGGAAGCTATGTTTACTGCGGGCTTAGATATTTGTCGCATAAATTTTTCGCACGGAAATTATGATGCTGTAAAAGAAACGGTAGATAATATAAGAGCTATAAACAAAAAATTAAACCGTCACGTTGGTATTTTAGCCGATTTACAAGGACCTAAACTACGAATTGGCGAAGTAGAAAACAATGCCATTGAGTTGGTTAACGGTCAGGAAATTACTATTACTACCAAAGAGAGCATTGGAACTAATCAGATACTTTATATTACTTATCCTCAGTTTCCTAAAGATGTAAAGGCTGATGAGCTTGTTTTAATTGATGATGGCAAAATTCATTTAA
>JABDCR010000045.1 GCA_013288015.1 Bacteroidota bacterium
CGGGTAGTGGCTTAACAGCTACTTCGAGCAGTGGTTATTGCCAGTTTGGGCCGGCTTCTAATGATGCTTGCAGTACCCCGGTTGCCGCGGGTGTTGTAACTACAACGGGCTATAATGTGCAAGGAGACAATACGTGTGCTACAATTAATACTGGCGGTACTACAGACCCTACACCAAGTTGCCAATTTGTTAACCACTCGGGTACTCTTTGGTATACATTTACTACGCCCGCATATGCTGCAACCTATAGTATTTCGCTTGTGCCAAATACTTTAACATATGGCGCCATGACTTTATATAGTAATACTTGTGGTGCCTTTACTGAAGTTGCCTGTGCAGATGCGGGAGTATCTTTTCAGGTTCAAAATATATCAACAGGTTGCCTGCCGGCTAATACAACATACTATGTTATGGTCTTTACCGATGGTGGTGCTGCGGGTTCTTTTTATCTAAGTATTTCATCTCCTGCTTGTAATGGTGGCGATGCGGTTGCCACAACTGTATCGCAATGTGGTGCAGGCAATTATGCGACTACCCTAAGTTTAAATAATACCAGTGGTTGTTTAACGGCTTACCAATGGCAATCATCAACCAATAATTCTACCTGGAGTAATGTTGGCGGAGCAACTTCATCTACCTACGCAGCTACTATTAGTTCAAGTATTTATTATCAATGTGTGGTTACCTGTAGTTCGGGAGGCACATATACTTCTTCATCTGTATATTGTAGTGCGCCCAATACAGCCCCAACAAATGATGCTTGTGCTAATGCAATAGCTTTAACCTTTCAGCCCGGTATAAATTTGGGCGATTATCTGGCTAATATAGAAGGTGATAACACTTGTGCTACGGCCGATGGTACATCAAGTTGTTTTACTGCCAACAAAAGTATTTGGTACAAATTTGTGGCCCCCGTTACCGGCAGCTATAATACGATGCTTATAACCGGAACTATGCAATGGCCTGAATTATCGGTAAAAGGTGCCGGCACAACCTGTGCAGGTTTTACTGAGGCTAGTTGTGCTGGTGCAGATAATGCTTTTAATAATGTATATCAAAGTTATGGCGAAGCATGCTGTTCACATGGTTCATTTTATGCAACTCCTACTGACGATTCGCCAAATGGTTATTCTTCCTACTCTTTGATAAGTCAGTACTATTCAGAAAGTGGAATTTGTAATGTTACTGCCGGACAAACTGTATATATTATGGTGGACAATAACCCTAACGGTGTTGCAGGTACGTTTACTTTAACGGTAGGTACTTTAGAGAACGATAACATACCGAATGGTGTGGTGGTTAATAACTGCGGTAGTGTATTTAACAGCAGTACTATTGGAGCTACTAACTGTGGTAATTGTGAGGGTACCCCTGTTGGAGGAACTTATCCGGCTAGTTATGGCCTGCAGAATGATTTTGATTGCAATGCCGCTACTGTTTGTAATGGTGCGGGAAATGCAAGTTGCGGTGATGGTGCCGGTAATGCCGGTAACAGCGCATCTGCTAATGGGTCGGATGTTGGGTATAGCGTTGAAAATGACAGCTGGTATCAGTTTTGTGTAACCGGTGCGGCTAATGTTAGTTTAAATTTTACACCTATTGCTTCAAGTTGTTTACCTACTACTGCCAGGGGTGGAAGCGATGGATTGCAAATTAGTGCTTTTACAGGAACATCGGGTAATTTAACTAAAGTTGGTGGTGGTTTTGCCGGCATGGATATTACCAGTGCTTATACAATGAATTTTGCCATGACGGCTGGTCAATGCGCCTTTATAGAAGTAGATGGTTATGCCGGTACTAATTGTAATTACCAGCTGGCTATTGTAATGTCTCCGGGTTGTGTGTTGCCGGTAGATATACTTTCTTTTACAGGAGTTTTAACGGATGATATAAGAGCAAAACTTAATTGGGTTACGGCTTCGGAAGAAAACTCAGACCATTATTTAATAGAAAGAAGTAGCGATGGTGTTGATTATACTGAAGTTGTTGGAACTGTTAAAGCTGTAGGGAATTCTACCAAACAAACCTCTTACGAGATATATGATAACCACCCTATTAAAGGCACTAATTATTATAAACTTACCGAGTTTGATAAAAATGGTATAGGCAACTTTTTGGGTTATGCAACTGTAAACAACAGAGCATCGTTGCCATTAATTTATTTATATCCGAACCCAGCACAGAATAGTATTACTTTGAATTTAAAGAATTTTGCGACACCTACTGTTATTTATGAATTGTATGATGCGCAGGGTGTATTGCATAGTACCGCAACTGTTAGCTTAATTGACGGTAACCAGGATTACAAAATTGATTTAAGCAATTTAGCGAATGGGTTTTACTTTATTAAAGTAAATACAGGAGAAGAGGTGTTGAAGAAAACCTTTATAAAAACTCAATAAGAAAAATCTTTCTTAACTTAAAAATCAAGCTTTATTATAACTAAATGCATTGACAGTTTTAATTGTTTATGCTATTTTAATACCTATAATGGTGACATCATCTACCTGTTCTAAATTTCCTTTCCAGCTATTAAAGGAGTTTTGTAAAAATTGTTTTTGCTCGTCTAATGGTTTATGGCTGTTGGCTAATAAATTTTCTTCGAGTTGTTTGTATTTGTATTTTTTTCCTTTTGCGCCTCCAAACTGGTCAGCAAAACCATCAGTAAATAAATAAACGGTATCGTTAGCTTTTAGGTTTAGGGTGTGATTGGTAAATGGCTGCGGGTCTTCGACATAACCAATGGGCTGTTTGTTTGCTTTTATTTCTTTCAGTGTTCCGTTTTCTATATACCATAGTGGATTAAAGGCACCTGCCCACATTGCTTCGTTAGTTTTTAAATTTAAACGCATCATGGATATATCCATGCCATCTTTAGTAGTTCCATGTCGGCTTAATTCTTTTACAATTTTATCGCGTAGTTGATACAGTATATCGGCAGGGGTTAAAACTTCTTCGCAGGCATTTATTTCATTTAGGTACGAAATGCCCAGCATGGTTAAAAAAGCGCCTGGCACGCCATGCCCTGTACAATCGGCGGCGGTGACATACAGGTACTCGGCTTTTTCTAGAGCCCAATAAAAATCGCCACTTACAATATCTTTAGGTTGAAATAAAATAAAATGCGGAGGCAAGTGAGCGCTTACGTGTTCTTCTTCTTTAAGTATGGCTTGTTGTATACGTTTGGCGTAGTTAATGCTATCAATAATATCTTTATGCTGCTCTTCGATAATTTTATTTTTTACTTCGAGCTTTAAGTTAACCTTTTGTTTTTGTTTGTTTTGATTATATAATACAATAGATAAAAAAGCAATAAGTACTAAAATTATAACTGATATGAGTAAATAAAACTGTTGTTGTTTGCCTTGTATTTGTTGTATTTCTAATTGTTTGTTTAATAATTGATTTTCTTTTTCTTTTTTTTCGGTTTGATATTGTTTATCTAACTCATTAATTTGTTTTTGACTTTCGATACCCGAAAGGCTGTCTTTGAGGGTTTTAAATAATTGAGAAAAATCATAGGCTTTTTCGTAATTACCGGCTTTAGCATAAACGGCTGTAAGATTTTCGTAGGCGTGTAGTAGTTCGTTTTTATCTTCTGACTCGAGCGCTTTTTGGTACCCTTTTAAGCCATACTCTATAGCTTCTTTAGGTTTGCCAAACTCGCCATATATTAAAGATACATTTAGATAAGTAATAGCTAAATCGTTATTACGTGTATTTGGGTCTTCGCGTAGTTTTATTATTTCGTTATAATGTGCTAAGGCTTGTACATAATTTTTCTTTTTAAACTCGATATTGGCTATGCCTGCTAAAGCGTTGGTATAATAAGTTAGTGAATTTTTATGGGTGGCATAATAAACTATTGTTTTTTTAAACCAGGCTGTTGCTTTATCATAATCACTTGAGCCAACATAAGCCTGTCCTAAGTTGGTGCAATCGCTTATATAATCGAGAGATGTTTTATCAAAATTTAATTTTAGAGCGATTTCCCAATAGTAGACTGCTTTTTTATAATTTTCCTGATAAAAGAATGCGATACCCAAATCGGAATTGCTAACACGGCATAATTTTTTATTTTTTATTTTTTCCCATATATCCAAAGCTTTTAAATGATAAGCAACTCCTTCTTTATACTTACCAGTGTAAACCGCAATTAACCCTAAATTTCGATAAGCTAAGCCTATGCCTTTTTGATAATTTAGTTTTGTGCTCTCAGCTATCATTAGCTGAATAACACTATCGGCTTTGTGATACTCTTCGGAGGATATGTAACAAAAGGCAATTTTGTTTTTTGTATCGATGCATTTTTCGGGATATGACTTTGAAAATGTGTTTATGATTTTTTGGTAGTAGGTAATTGCTTCGGTAACATTACCTGTACTTGCTATATACATGCCAATATCTGCGTATTTATTAATTCTATCAGTATCGGATACGGCTTTTGTATAGGAAACAATAAGGCTATCGAGGTGTTTATCTCGCTGAGAAAATAAAGCAATAGAATTTAAAAACAGGATAAAGAAACATTTAGCAACACGGGGCATAAATTTGTTTTTTTTAAAAATAGCAACTATATTTGAAATTAAACCTAAAAAAATAAACTCATGACAACAAATAATGCAAAAGGTATCCCTAATTCGCCAGATGGTGAATTAAAAGAGAATGTGAACAATGCAAGCCATGTTCAACCCGACCCAACTACAGGAGCTTTAGCTGCCGTTACGGGTGGACAGGTAAAAGGGTCGGTCACAGCTTCATCTGGTAACCGTATGCAGACGACAAACGAAGACGGAACTGAAAACGTTTAGGTAACACTTTTTTATTTAAAACGAATATATGTAGATAGCATAATTTGTTTTTAAAAAAATAATAGTTAGATTTGAGATAACAGGACTAATAAAAACCATTTAAAAACTAAACATTATGGCAACAGGAATTGTTTTTGTAGTTGGGCAAAACGCGGATGGAACTCCGGCTACATTTGGAAAAGTACAACAAGATGAAACAGGAGATATTTTTGGCTTTCAGGACCCAAATTTTCCTAATACGGGTCTTGTAGCAGGAAATGCCTGTACGTTTGATTTGATTACTGACCCGAATGATCCAACATCGACCATTGCAACAAATTTACAGCCATTAGTTTTAGCACCGCCACAAAACATTACAGGACCTTATACCGGAAACATTACGGCTAATGTTGGCGATGTTTATACGATATCAACAGCTGCGGCAGTTGTTACCGGAAATGTAACCATTAATGGAGGTAAAGTAATTGTTGACCAAAATGCGCAAATAAATGGAGCTGTGAACGTAAGTGCAGACGGAATAATTGTAGCGCGAGGGGGAGGACAAGTAAAAGGTGGAGTTACGATGAGTACAGGCGGAAGTTTAAAAGTGGTTAATAAAGGAAAGATTACCGGAAATATAACGATGAGTCAGGCGGGACGTATGATTGTGGGTAATGCCAATGGACCTGGATTTATTACCGGAACTGTAGATATACAAAAAATAAGAGCATTTGATATAACTGCAGGCTCTTCGATAACGGGGCAATAAAAAATAATTTTTTTTAATTAAGCAAAAAAATGCCGCGTAACTGCGGCGTTTTTGTTTTAGCAAGTTTGCATTATTGGTTTAGCTCTTTTATTAAAGGGCTTTTTGCTTTTTGATATTTTGGTTTTTGTACCCATTGGATAAGATTTTGGAAATTTTCGTAAGGGCCATAAGTTATGGCAGTATTTAGCAACCAGGCGGGTACAAGTCCACCAGGGTTTACAAAAAAATCGTAAACAGCAAGTACGCTGCCATTACTTAAAGGGGTTAGTGTCCATTTGCCTTCTAAATATTTAATGCGAGTGCGGTTAGGATAAGGCGGTATGTAGTTTGGTAGGTTGGTAGATGTTATGGTAACTATTTTTGTTTTGGGGTCTTGCACAAGTTTTACGTTTATAATAAAATCTTCTTCTTCGACCGGCCAAGGAGTAACTACGGTTTGATAATGTATAAGTTCGGTTTCGTTTATTGTTTTTAATGTTCGCGATTCGCCACATTTATAATTCCATTCGGGATAGGCATCCCAATCATTTAATAAAGCTACAATGCTGTTTAAGGATGTTTTTAGAGTAACAACCGATTTTAATTGTTTGATGTTTGAGTTATCGGCTTTACGCGTGTAAATTGATATACCGTTTTCGTTTTTATATAAATGCCAATCGCTGCTTATGTTTTGCGAAAAACCAAGTGACGAAATAAATAAGTAAAAAATAAGGTTGCGCATACAGGTTGTGAAACTACAAGAAACTGATTTATTTTAAAAGATTTTTTTGCTTTTGGGCTATGATTTGTTTTTGAGCATTTTTCCATATAGGGTTAAGCACATATATGCGCGAAAAAAGTAAACGCGCCATAAATTGCAAGTGCAAAAATTTGCCGTGGGGAGTATTTTGAAAGGAGGCAATTTGCCAACTGTTGTTTTGTTTTACGAGTGATAATGTGCGTAAACCATGAGGTTTTAATTTTTTGTTGAACTCGCCGGGGAAAAGTACGTTGCCATCGGTATGTACTAAAACAACATTTTGGGTTAGAGCTTGTAGTTTATAATTGTCCATTATATCTAGTTGCGAAAATTTAAAAATGCTATTGAAAACTTTTTGCAAACGCTGCTCAATTATTTTATTGCCCACAATACGAAAACCAAACACGCCCACAAAAACGGCATCAGGGATAAATAGCGAGGCATAAGCACTTGCATTGCTGCAAGCCCAAGCATCGCAAAGGTTGTTTAGGGTTTGGTTAATGGCGGTTTCGTCGGCGGGGTTGAGGATAATTTTTTGAGTCATGCTTTGTATTTTGATAAATGTAGGCAAGGCAAAAATTTTGGCCTATAGTTTTTAGGTTGGCTTGGATAAAAAATAGGTGAACGGGGGATTGGTGTAGGCGAAAAAGTATTTAAAAAATTACTGGCACACAAATACATTTTTTGCGCGTTGTGCTTGCAATGACAAAGATTAGTATTTAGAACTTAGCACGTTTAAAATATCTTGTGCGGCTTTTGCAATTACGGTGCCGGGGCCAAAGATGGCAATAGCACCTGCTTTGTAAAGGAAATCGTAATCTTGCTGAGGGATAACACCGCCAACAACAACCAAAATATCTGGGCGATTATATTTTTTTAATTCGGCAACTAATTGTGGCACCAACGTTTTATGACCTGCGGCAAGACTGCTTACACCAATGATGTGCACATCATTCTCTACCGCTTGTTTGGCTGCTTCGGCTGGGGTTTGAAATAGGGGGCCGATATCGACATCGAAACCTAAATCGGCAAAACTTGTGGCAATAACTTTTGCGCCACGGTCGTGCCCATCTTGTCCCATTTTTGCAATCATGATGCGTGGACGACGACCATCCATTTCGGCAAACTTATCGGCCATTTGGCGTGCTTTGGCAAAATCTTTATCCATAGAAATTTCTTTTGAGTAAACACCTGCTATAGAACGGTTGGTGGCTTTGTAACGACCAAAAACTTTTTCGAGAGCAGAAGAGATTTCGCCGAGTGATGCGCGAACTCTTGCTGCATTAATGCTAAGCGCTAACAAATTACCGTTGCCACTACGTGCTGCTTCGGTTAAGGCATTTAGGGCTTCTTCAACTTGTTGAGGGTTGCGGTCGGCTTTTAATTTTTTTAGGCGATCTAATTGTTGCAAACGAACTTTTGCATTATCGACATCGAGAATATCAATAACAGTTTTTTCGGATGTTTGATATTGATTAACGCCAACGATGATATCTTTTGAACTATCGATACGAGCTTGTTTGCGTGCAGCAGCTTCTTCGATGCGCATTTTAGGAATGCCCGACTCGATGGCTTTTGTCATGCCGCCCAGTGATTCAACCTCTTCAATTAGTGCCCAGGCTTTTTCGGCAATTTGTTGTGTTAGATATTCTACATAATAAGAGCCGCCCCATGGGTCGACAACTTTACAAATGTTGGTTTCTTGCTGTAAGTATATTTGTGTGTTGCGTGCAATGCGTGCAGAAAAATCGGTAGGTAATGCAATGGCTTCATCTAATGCATTAGTATGTAAACTTTGTGTGTGCCCCATAGCAGCAGCCAAAGCCTCAACACAAGTACGGGTTACGTTATTGAAAGGGTCTTGTTCGGTTAGGCTCCAACCACTGGTTTGACAATGTGTGCGCAGTGCCATACTTTTTGCACTGGTGGGGTTAAATTGTTTTACCATTTTAGCCCATAGCATACGTGCGGCACGCATTTTGGCAATTTCCATAAAATGGTTCATGCCAATGGCCCAGAAAAAAGATAAGCGTGGCGCAAAATTATCGATTGATAAACCTGCTTTGATGCCTGTGCGGATATATTCTAACCCATCAGCCAGCGTATATGCAAGTTCAATATCGGCGGTAGCACCTGCCTCTTGCATGTGATAACCACTTATGGAGATGGAATTAAACTTGGGCATATTTTTAGAGGTAAACTCAAAAATATCGGCAATGATTTTCATGGAAGGAGTGGGAGGGTAGATGTATGTGTTACGCACCATGAACTCTTTTAGAATATCATTTTGAATAGTGCCACTTAATTTATCCATGCTGACGCCTTGCTCCTCAGCAGCTACAATGTAGAATGCCAGGATAGGAAGTACAGCGCCGTTCATGGTCATAGAGACAGACATTTGATCGAGCGGAATTTGATCGAACAAAATTTTCATATCTAAAATAGAATCGATGGCAACACCTGCTTTACCTACATCGCCTTCTACACGTTCGTGGTCGCTATCGTAACCACGATGGGTTGCTAAATCAAAGGCTACGGAAAGACCTTTTTGACCACCTGCTAAATTGCGGCGATAAAAAGCATTACTCTCTTCGGCGGTGCTGAAACCTGCATACTGCCTGATAGTCCAAGGGTTTTGAACGTACATAGATGAGTAAGGCCCGCGTAAAAAAGGCGGAATGCCAGCAGCAAAATGTAAATGCTCGGCATCTTTTAAATCGGTTGCTGAGTACGAATTTTTTACGTCGATTTGTTCGGCAGTAGTGAAAGTTGATGCCGCAACATTTTGATTGTTAACTGAAACAACCGGATTGTATGATATAGAGGAAAAATCTTTACGCATTTTGTGTAGCTAAATAGTTGCTTAAAGAAATTGGTTTTATAAGTGCGTTTGGATGGTGTGATACAATTTGTTGAGCGGGTTTTTCTTTTGCGTTTTGAAATTTATTTACACCTACCAAAACTAGCTGGCCATCTTTAAATTGTTGAATAAGGTTTGCGGCTTGCTCGTTTATTTTATCAGAAATGTAATTTGATTTTAGACAGGCTAAGAAACCACCTTTGTTTTCTATTTCTTTAAAATAGGTCCAAGCTTTTTCGGCAAGGTCGTCGGTTAGTTTTTCGATATAATAAGAACCCGCACCTATATCAGCAGTGTGATGCAAATAACTTTCTTCTTTTAAAATTAATTGCTGGTTGGTTGCCATACGCTCGCTAAACGCATTTGTATGTTCGATGCCTGTGTTAAACGGATATACGGTAAGTGAATTGCAGCCGCCTATAACCGCACTCATAGCCTCGGTAGTGGTGCGCAACATGTTGTTGTTAGCATCCTGAGCTGATTTATCAAGTAAAGAAGTTTGCGCATGAATGTGAATTTCTTTATTGATGTTATACTCTTGCGCTACCAAAACCCAAAGTTTACGCAGGGCACGCAGCTTGGCTATTTCGCCAAAAAAATCGGTGCCGATGGCTACGGTAAAATAAAACGGATTTTTGTAGACGATGTTTTTATTTGAAAGAAAAACCAGATACTCGTGTGCGTGTGCCAAGGCGCAAGCCAATTCGAAACTTTGTGTTGCGCCTGCATTTTGATATAATGCGGCGTTTACACCGACGGTTTTAAGGCTTGTGGTATCTGCATGAATTTCTGTGCCAAGGTTGTTACCTGTTTCGGCAAAGTGATTGATGGGGTCGAAACAAACGCTGCCGTTTATTTTATCAGTGTGAATGTTTTTTTGTTTGGCGTGCAGTTTAAAATCGGCAATAAAAGACTCGTCAGCATGTTTTAAAACAAAATTTATTTCGATATGCTCTATTAAAATATCTTGTAACAGTAAATCGAGATTGGTTTTTTTAGTGAGGATAAAAATTAAACTGCCGGCACCACCCATTAAAGCTTTTAATGCCTGGGCGTTTGCGTGTTTTTCATCTTCTACTAAAAATTCGGAACACACATCCCAATTGCTATGTGTAAATAAATTAGGCGTTTGGTTTTTTAAATCTTCAGCAGTATAAAATGGGTTAATATCAAAACCGTTTGGGTTTTTCCAAACCAGTTTTTCGAAATCAATTCCTTTTAAATCTTTTATGATTTGGTTTTTCCAATCGTTTGCCGTGGCGGCTTTAAACTCAGAAAATAATTTTTCCATTAACAAGTACGATTAAAAATGCTGAGCAACTTCGGTTTTTAAATACTCAATAGCAATTTGTGTGGGTGTTTTTTCAACGCTTGATGCAATGTGAAGAATAACCTGCGCCAACTCTTGTCCTTTGGCGCTTTCGGGTACTTTGGTAATTGAAATGTTTACCAGTTTTATAGTTTCTTCTTTAGCTGTTTTTACCAGGTGCCAGGCATTTGCACTTACGTAAATTTGTTGCGATATGTTATGCTCGTACTCGGTTTTAATTGTTTTTACCAACTCGGAATGCAATATAGGGATTGTCATGCCGGCTTTGTTGATGCGTAATACCAAGTTGTTTGGCTCTATGCGCTCTAAAAATAAAATGATGCGCTCGTAAGCCTGTAACCTGATGGGGGTTGTGATGTTCATTTGCGATTTGCGTAACTCGTAATCTCTACGTTTTTGCTCGTTGCTTAAAAAGGTGCGCACTACAAAATAAGTTGCTGCAAATACGGCACCTGCCGGAATTAATATTTTTAATAGTTCTAAAAAAATATCCATGGTTTTTGTTTTGCGTAAATATAGAATTTTTGCCTTAATGTTGTTTTAGTTGCTTAATTATTTATTTTTTGCTTGTGCGAAGAAAAAACGAGTTTTTTCTCTTCATTTCTTTGTTTGCCTAAAGAAACAAAGTAAAGAAAAGGCCCCACAAAAACCAACCTGCGTTTTGTTTGGCGCACAACCAGCATAATTAGTTGTGGTAACATCCACAAGGGCGGAGGTATATATTATTTAATATGTACCTGCTTTTGAAAACTATATTTGAAGTTAAAATTCATAATTTTATTATACACGCTTTGTATATTTTTTTTGTTGCCACTAATAGAAATTAGAGCTGTATCACTCATCTGAGCCATAACTGAGGCTGGGAAAGTAATTGATGTAACTCCTGGTGGAAGGATTTGAAGTGTAGAACTATGATGGTCGCCAAGACCAACAAGTATAGTATCTAAATTAGTTATATTGATATGAAGTGTTAAGGATTTAGTATGGTCGAGTGTATCGGGTAGCAAATTATAGTTTGTATATACAGGAACCGAATTGTTTGAAAATATAAAAGAATGAATGCCATTTTTGCCTACTACATGCCATGTAAACAAAGAACCATTAACATAAAGATTATTATTGTAATACTTAGTAAAGCTAGAGTCGAATATTAAAGGCACGTTGTTAAACAAAACTGAGTCCACAGATACGGCTGTTGTATAATTATAGGCTGTTTGAGGAGATGATGAGAAAAAAGCATCAAAAAAATAACGAGTGTCTAAGTTGGAATTAGAAGGTGAGGTTATTTGGTCTGATTTTGTAATAGTTAAAGTGCCATAATAACTTGCAGCATTTGTAGAATAAATATAATTTGGTGTTCCGTTATTTGTGTTTGAAGAATTACTTACATCTTTTTTACAAGACACAAAAGCATATATAATAAATAAAACTATAATTATCCTTTTCATATATAACAAATATAGCTTTTTATGCAATCTTCAGAAACGAAAGGCTCCTAATTAACATTAATTGTCACGGGAAATGACAAGGAAGATTTACTTCAAACTCATTTTCATTAAATAATCTGTCTGAGCATCATCACCTAATTGAAAAATGTGTGAGCCAAATTGTTGGAAACCTATGCGGGTATAAAAATTAATGGCACGCGGGTTTTGTTCCCACACACCTAGCCAAATAACAGCTATGTTTTTTTTCTTTGCCTCTTCTACGCAGGTGTTCATTAGGGCAAGGCCAACTTTTTTATCGTGAAATTTTTTGCTTACGTATAGTCTTTCAATTTCGATGTGTGATGTAGCATCTAACTCGGGTGGGGCTTCGGAGCTTTTTAGTTTTGCGTAACCAACAATAACATCATCAATAAGGGCTACGTACATGATGGAATTTGGGTCTTCAATCTCGGCAAGAATTTGATGGGGTTGGAAATGCGAGTTGTTATACTCACGCATGTTTTCAGGCGTGTTGTACCACTCAAAGGTTTCGGTAAAAGTTTGGGCAGCTAATAAGCCAATGGCTTCGGCCTCTTCTTTTTTTGCAACGCGAATAAAAACCGACATGAATTAAAGCTTAGTGATTTTGTTTAGCAATAAAAAATCAGCCAACACAAGTGCTGCCATAGCTTCTACAATGGGTACGGCGCGGGGGAGAACACATGGGTCGTGGCGACCGCGACCTTCGACAATGATTTCATCTCCGGCTGCATTTACACTTTGTTGTGGTTGCATAATAGTTGCAACCGGTTTAAAGGCTACGTTAAAATAAATGTCCTCGCCGTTACTAATGCCACCTTGTATGCCGCCGCTGTGATTGGTTTTGGTGTGTATGCCGTTTTTGTTTTCGAAAATATCGTTAAGCTCAGAGCCTTTGTAATTTATACAATCGAAACCTGCACCGTACTCAAAACCTTTAACCGCATTTATGCTTAGCATGGCTTTGCCTAATTCGGCATGCAGTTTATTAAATACAGGTTCGCCTAAACCAATGGGTGTGTTTTTTATTACGCAAGTAATTGTGCCGCCAACAGTATCACCTTGTTTTTTGATGTTTTCGATATGGGTAATCATTTGCTGCGCTGTTTTTTCATCAGGGCAGCGAATGCTGTTTTTTTCGATATCAGCGGCATTAATTTCGGTATGCGATTTATTTAATTTGATGTTATGTACCTGCGATACGTAAGCGAACAACTCAACTTTGTGACGTTTTAATAGCAATTTTGCAATAGCGCCAGCAACAACCCGTGACGCAGTTTCGCGAGCTGAAGAACGTCCCCCACCGCGATAATCGCGATGACCATATTTTTGCTGATAGGTAAAATCGGCATGAGAAGGACGGAAGGCATCTTTAAGATGGCTGTAATCTTTACTTTTTGGATTATCATTATTAATAACAAAACCAATGGGTGCACCTGTTGTAATATCTTCGAAAATACCTGATAGAAAATTTACGGCATCATTTTCTTTACGTTGGGTTACGATGTGAGATTGCCCGGGTTTTCGTCTGTCAAGTTCGTTCTGCACAAAATCTACATCTATTTTTAAACCCGCAGGGCATCCATCAATAATGCCGCCAATGGCTTCGCCATGTGACTCGCCAAAAGTTGTGAGGGTAAAAATATTTCCGAAAGTGTTGCCAGACATTAGAGCATGTATTGGTATTTTTGATTTTTAAACTCACCCAAGCCACGTCCGTGCGTTAGTTTTTTCTTAGAGTAATAAAATGCCAATTTAATTTCGTGTGAGCCGCCATTGGTACCGCTTAAACCATTCGTGTTGTAATCATAAGAGTAACTAATTTGTCCCCACTCAGGAAAGGTGTAACCCAATTGCCCCTCGACAGCAACGCCCAAGCGTATACCACCACCCACAAAAAAGGCTTGTTTTATATGCAAACGTAAATAATAATCGACGAGGATAGGTGTGCCGCTAACAAACACTGCCATTAGATTGCTTTCCCAAATAAAGTTTTTGTTTTCGCTCCATTTATATCCTACCGATGCACAGAAATGTGGCACTGTTTTGTATATACCGCGCTTTACAATTTCCATAGTTTTATCATAGGTGTATGTAGTTCCGGCCAGGTTGTTCATTGAAAAACCTATGTGAAACCTATCGTTATACAAAAGTGCACCCGCAGCAGCATTAAAAGCATGTGCTTTTTGTGTGGCAATAACATTAGCCATAGCCATATCCTGACTGTTTTGGTAAACAAGTAAACCTCCATTTATGCCCATAGTGTTATAACTGCCATTAGCGCCGAGAGAAAGAGACACATCATCAAACTTAATTTTAAAAGAGTAGGCAAGAGCCGCACTGGTGTATGAAAAAACACCAATTTTATCCTGAAAAATATAACCACCCACACCCATTTTGCCTTTGTATAATTTTGCATGAAGACTTGCCCCCATTGTTTTTGGAGCACCTGTAAAACCTACCCATTGGTTGCGGTACGACATGCGAAAATCGATATCCTCGCGGGTGCCTGCTACAGCGGGGTTCATCATAAAAAAGTTACTTCGGTATTGAGTCCAAAAAGGATACTGTTGCGCTTGCGCAAGGGTAGAAATACAAAGTAAAAGTATAAATCTAAAATGTTTCAAAAGCCGCTAAAGATAGCAAATACATTTTTTATCGGATAATTATCTCCATATAATTATAAAATTCTAAATTAAATATTTTGATTTTCGGATAATTCGGATTATTATTGCCATCAAATTTGTCAGACTAAATTTAGACATGAAAAGATATTTGTTAGGTTTTATATTTTCAGCTTGTGCTTTTTTAGCATTTTCTCAGGGCGGAGTTATCATTATTGAAGGCAATTACCAAGGAAAGAATTTGTATGTGCAGAACCCTTTTGCCAGTGGTGGCGTGGGTTTTTGCGTTACAGAGGTTTATGTTAATGGAAACTTAACAACAGACGAAACGCAATCGAGCGCCTTTGAAATTGATTTTAAACCACACAAATTAACTATTGGTGATAAAGTTGAAATTAAAATAAAACATAAAGAAGACTGCAGACCTAAAGTACTTAACCCCGAAGTTTTAAAACCAAAAAGCACATACGAAGTTACTGCTATGAGTGTTGCCGCTGACGGAACCCTTAAATGGAGCACTAAAGGAGAAAGCGGAAAATTACCTTTTGTTATTGAGCAGTTTCGTTGGAACAAATGGGTGAAAGTTGGTGAAGTTGATGGAAAAGGAACAGCTACTAACAATGACTATGATTATAAAGTAACTCCACACTCGGGCAAAAACCAATTCCGTTTAAAACAAACAGATTATAGCGGTCAGCCACGTTTATCGAAAGCAGTTGATTTTTCTAGTCAAAGCTGCGATGTAATTTTTGCTCCGCAAAAAGTAACGAAAGACATTAATTTCTCTTGTACTGATAAGCCAACAGAAACTATGTACGAAATATACGATCAATACGGAAATATTGTGAAACGTGGTTATGGCAATAAAATAGATTGCAGCAACCTGCCTAAAGGTGGTTACTTTTTAAACTACGACAATAAAATGGGTGAGTTTGTAAAAAAATAAGCCTTATACTGATTTCTTTCTTATTCTTATTTCAAAACCAAAAAATTAAATTTTACTAATTACTTTACTATATACCATAAAAGTGGTACTTTTGTAGTGAACTTTAGAATTAGTCTAAATAAAAATGATTACAGTATCGAACGCAGCTAAGGAACACGCTGCACAGTTAATAAAAGAAGAGCATAAGCCGGAAGGCACCTTTATACGCGTTGGCGTTGATGGAGGTGGTTGCTCAGGGTTGATGTATAACCTTGTATTTGATAACGAAATGAAGCAAGGTGATCAGGTTTTTGAAGACAATGGAGTAAAGGTGGTTGTTGACCGCAAGAGTTTTTTATATTTAGTAGGAACTGAATTAGACTACTCGGGCGGATTGAACGGAAAAGGATTTGTGTTTAAAAACCCCAATGCTTCGCGCACCTGCGGTTGTGGAGAAAGCTTTTCGGTATAGCAGATAAAAGGAAATGGCTAACGAAATTTTAGAAGAACATATTAGTAACGACTATAAGTATGGCTTTGTTACCGATATTGAGTCAGATTCGGCTCCTGTTGGTTTAAATGAAGACATCATTAAGTTCATTTCTCATAAAAAAAATGAGCCGGAGTGGATGTTGGAATTTCGTTTAAAAGCCTACCGTTATTGGTTAACACTTGAAGAGCCAAAATGGGCACATGTAAAATATGAAAAGCCCGATTTTAATAATATTATATACTACTCGGCACCTAAACAAAAAAAGACACTTAACAGTTTAGATGAAGTTGACCCTGAGCTTTTAAAAACATTTGAAAAGCTTGGCATATCGTTAGAAGAACAAAAACGTTTGAGTGGTGTTGAAAGCAGAATTGCTGTTGACGCCGTAATTGATAGTGTATCGGTTAAAACTACCTTTAAAGAAACATTGGCTGAAAAAGGAATTATTTTTTGTTCGTTTAGCGAAGCTGTGCAAGAGCACCCCGAACTGATAAAAAAATATATGGGCATGGTGGTGCCTTATACCGATAATTTTTATGGCGCTTTAAATAGTGCAGTTTTTACTGATGGGTCGTTTTGCTATATACCAAAAGGTGTGCGTTGCCCCATGGAACTATCTACTTATTTTAGAATTAATGCAAGCGGTACCGGTCAGTTTGAAAGAACATTGATTGTTGCCGAAGCGGACTCATATGTATCGTACTTAGAAGGTTGTACTGCGCCACAACGCGATGAAAATCAGTTGCACGCAGCTATTGTGGAAATTATTGCACACAAAAACGCCGAAGTAAAATACAGCACGGTACAAAATTGGTACCCCGGTGATAAAAACGGAAAAGGTGGTATTTTTAATTTTGTTACCAAGCGTGGTATCTGCTTAGAGGATGATTCGAAAATATCGTGGACACAAGTAGAGACTGGTTCAGCAGTTACATGGAAATATCCTTCGGTAATTTTAAAAGGAAATAATTCGGTAGGCGAATTTTATTCGGTGGCAGTTACCAACAACTATCAGCAAGCGGATACCGGAACGAAGATGATACACATTGGTAAAAACACTAAATCAACTATTATATCAAAAGGTATATCGGCTGGCTTTAGTAATAACAGCTACCGTGGTTTGGTGCGTATACAAAAAGGAGCAACGGGTGCGCGTAATTTTTCGCAATGCGATAGTTTATTGATGGGCGATAAATGCGGAGCACATACATTTCCTTATATAGAAATAAAAGATAAAACAGGTGTAGTTGAGCATGAAGCCACTACATCGAAAATAGGCGAAGACCAATTGTTTTATTGCAAGCAACGCGGCATTGAAACCGAAAAAGCAATTGGTTTAATTGTAAATGGCTATTGTAAAGATGTGCTAAATAAATTGCCGATGGAGTTTGCTGTTGAAGCGCAAAAACTTTTGGCTGTAAGCCTTGAAGGAAGCGTAGGTTAATAAAGGTTAAGAAAGTTAAACAAAGAGTAAAATTAAAAAATACATATAGATTTGCAGGTATATTAATCCCCTTATTAAATCTAAAAAAACATGGAAAACACAAACGTACCAACGGAAAAAAAAGGAAACATTGAAGATTTAGTGGCTTGGCAAAAAGCAAAAGAATTAGCGGTGACTGCTTACAAATTAGTTGGAAGCATAAATTTAGATGCTATTATAAAAGATAAATTAATTCACTCGGCCTTAGAAGTTTCTTATAGTGTAGCACGTAGCTATGGTGTTAAGCAACGTGCACAATCGTTAGAGAATTTATATGAAGCACGCGAGTGCATTTTTGAATTTAAAACTGCTATGGCTATTGGAGTAGACTTAGGTTATATTACACATGACCAAAGTGCAGAAGTACAACCATTGGTTGATCATACTGATAAATTAGTTTCAGGATTAATTCAGTACAAAGAAGATGCCCGCAAAGGCAAAGTTCGTCCGAAATCGAATAACTACCGTGGAGGAAATGGTAACAGCGATAACGGAAACGTGGCATCGGATAATTTTGGAAATACTATTGATTACGCAAGTTCACCCGTATCTAATTTTTAATTAATGCTGAGCATAAAAAATTTAAAAGCTGAAATTAACGGTAAAGAAATTCTGAAAGGAATAAACCTTGAAGTAAAAGCCGGTGAAGTACATGCTATTATGGGTCCTAACGGTTCGGGTAAAAGTACTTTATCGGCTGTACTTGCCGGGCGTGAAGATTATGACGTTACCGGAGGTAGTATAACTTTTAACGGAAAAGATTTGCTGGAACTTGCTGCTGAAGACAGGGCACGGGAAGGAATATTTTTGGCGTTTCAGTATCCGGTAGAAATACCGGGAGTGAGTAATATAAATTTTTTACGCACAGCAGTTAACGAAATTAGAAAATACAAAGGCTTGCCTGACATGGAAGCTAAAGAATTTTTAGCGCTGATAAAAGAAAAACAAAAAGTAGTTGAGTTGGATGCTAAACTTACCGGACGCAGTGTGAACGAAGGTTTTAGCGGTGGAGAAAAAAAGAGAAACGAAATTTTTCAGATGGCGGTACTTGAACCCAAGCTTGCCATTTTAGATGAAACTGATAGCGGGCTTGATATTGATGCCCTACGCATTGTTGCAAACGGCGTTAATAAATTAAAGAACAAAGACAATGCGACTATTGTAATTACACACTACCAACGTTTACTGGATTATATTGTGCCTGATTTTGTACATATACTTTACAACGGAAAAATTGTAAAGAGCGGTGGTAAAGAACTAGCGCTTGAAATGGAAGAAAAAGGGTACGACGAAATAAAAAAACAATACGATACTGCCGCTGTATAGGGCACTGCCATGATTACTGATAAACTTACTGCCACTCACAATTTTTTAGAAGAATTAGCTAAACAAGCCGGAAAGGCAGACTTTATGCCCGCCAATGAAATTGGCTTGGCACTACAATATTTAGAAGAGAAGGGGATACCGAATAACAGGCACGAAGATTATAAGTACTGCAACATTGAAGCCATACTGCGTAAAGAATTTAAAACCATTACCGGAAAAGAAATTGCTTTAGCCGCTACTGATTTAAAAAAGAATTATTTTATAAAAGACGCTTACAAT
>JABDCR010000046.1 GCA_013288015.1 Bacteroidota bacterium
GCTAAAAACATTTGCTTTTCTTCAAAGGTTTCAAGGGCCGATATTTCACTTTCCATTTGCGCTGTAATAATAAGTAGCTCAGCGTTTTCACCTTTAATGGCTTCGCGCACAGCATCTACAAATTTGTTACCTGTTTTAGCCGATGCTTCATCCACATTACAAACATACATCACGGGTTTAATGGTTAACAAATGCAAATCAGCAATGTATTCTAATTCGCTTTCTTCTAATTGTGATGCTCTGGCAGATTGCCCACTTTCTAAAGTTGCTTTTACTTTTGATAAAGCATTGTATGTTTTTACAGCTTCTTTATCGCTACCCGTTTTAGCCTGACGTTCAAATTTTTTTAATTTGGTTTCAACGCTTTCTAAATCTTTTAACTGTAATTCAGTATCTATAATTTCTTTATCTCTTACCGGGTTTACCGATCCATCAACGTGTACCACATTAGGGTCTTCAAAGCAACGTAGCACGTGCAAAATAGCATTACACTCGCGTATGTTACCCAAAAACTTATTTCCTAAACCTTCGCCTTTGCTGGCACCTTTTACTAAACCGGCAATGTCAACAATCTCTACAGTAGTAGGCACAATATTTTGTGGGTTTACCATAGCTGCCAGTCTATTTAAACGCTCATCGGGTACAGTTATGGTGCCCACGTTTGGGTCAATAGTACAAAACGGAAAATTAGCTGCCTGCGCTTTGGCATTACTTAAACAATTAAAAAGAGTTGATTTTCCTACATTTGGTAAACCAACGATACCACATTTTAGAGCCATAATTAAATTTTAAAATTCGTGCAAATTTACGCTAATACAACGGTTTTTAATAGAGATTTATTAACAGAAATAGGGTAGGATATAGGAAAGGGGCTTTTTAACGGCGGCCTACTCCCATTCAATAGTAGCAGGGGGTTTAGAGCTTATATCGTAAACCACACGGTTTACCCCCTTAACTTTGTTAATTATTTCGTTAGATATTTTAGCCAAAAACTCATAGGGTAAATGGCACCAATCTGCCGTCATACCATCGGTAGATGATACGGCGCGTAAAGCCACTACATTTTCATAGGTTCGTTCATCGCCCATAACTCCAACCGATTGTATAGGCAAATAAATAGCGCCTGCTTGCCAAACTTGATTATATAAGCCACTCGATTTTAAGCCATCAATAAAAATGGCATCAACCTCTTGCAGTATTTTAACTTTTTGCTCGGTAATGTCGCCTAAAATTCTAATGGCTAATCCCGGTCCGGGGAATGGATGTCGGTTTAAAAGGGCAGCATCAATGTCTAAAGCCCTACCTACACGGCGCACTTCATCTTTAAATAAACTACGCAAAGGTTCTACCACTTGTAGTTTCATGTAATCAGGTAAACCACCTACGTTGTGGTGTGATTTAATAGTAGCCGATGGACCTTTTACCGAAACACTTTCAATAACATCCGGGTATATAGTGCCTTGGGCTAACCAGGTAGCATCTTTTACCAGTTTAGATTCGTCATCAAACACATCAATAAAAACTTTACCAATAGCCTTACGTTTTTTCTCAGGGTCAGATACCCCGCTCAATTCATCATAAAAACGTTTAGAAGAATCAACCCCCTTAACGTTTAAGCCCATATGTTTGTATGATTCTAATACAGTTTCAAATTCATTTTTTCTAAGTAAACCGTTGTCTACAAAAATACAATGCAGGTTTTTACCAATGGCTTTGTGCAGCAATACAGCAGCTACAGTACTATCAACCCCGCCAGATAAACCAAGTATAACTTTATCAGTACCAATTTTTGCTTTAAGTTCGGCAACCGTTGTTTCAATAAAAGAAGTTGATGTCCAGCTACCTGCACAACCACAAATATCAATCACAAAGTTTTTAAGGATTTTAGGTCCTTCCGTGCTATGATAAACTTCCGGGTGAAACTGTATGCCCCATGTTTTCTCGCCCTTCACATGAAAGCCTGCCACCTTTACATCATGTGTACTGGCTATAATTTCGTAGTTATCGGGTATTTTGGCAATGCTATCTGCATGACTCATCCACACTTGCGAGTCATCACTAATGTCTTTAAATAATTCGTTTTTGCTGTTTACAAATTCTAAATGGGCTCTGCCATACTCGCGGGTGTTGCTTTGGGCAACCTCGCCGCCAAAAAAATGAGCTAAATATTGAGCACCATAACAAACTCCTAATAAGGGTAATTTGCCTTTTATGTTCGTTAAATCGGGCTTTGGAGCATCGGCTTCACGTACACTATGCGGACTACCTGATAAAATAACCCCTTTAAAATTTGCAGTTATTTCAGGGATTTTATTGTACGGGTGAATTTCACAATAAACATTAAGTTCTCTAACACGGCGCGCTATAAGTTGCGTAAACTGAGAACCAAAATCTAATATTAAGATACTTTCTTGCATGTACAAAAATAGTTATTTGTTGTTTACACAAAATAAAAGAAATAGAATAGTTATATTTGTTTACAACAATAATCAAACTTATGAAATTCCGCAATTTACTTATTGTACTCGTTTTTTGTGCGGTACAATTGGCTATGAAGGCTCAGATAGTAAACAATTTGGTTGTTTTTAGTAACGAAGGTCAACCCTTTACGCTCATATTAGATGGACTAAAAGAAAACCAAACCCCTGCAACCAATGTTAGGGTAGTGGGTTTAGATTTAAAGGCATATCAGGTTAAAGTTATTTTCGAAAACAAAAGATTGAAAGATGCAAACACCACTATTACTTTTTTCAGAACCGGAAAAGAGTGCGTTTTTGGTTTAAATAGAAAGGGCAAAAAAAAGCATACTATCGATTATGTTTCTGAAAAAGAAATAGATGGTTTTTTAGATGCTCAAAATCAATTAAACCCTCCAAATACAAATCTGCCAACCAACACACAAAATTTGACTTCTGTTCCAACTACAGTCCCAACCCCCGAACCTGTGTCAACACCAACAATTTCGGCATTTGAAGCAGGACTTAATAACATAGCTTCTCAGTCAACCGATGCAGCTAAACTAAGTGCAGCCCTTGCCATGTTGCAAAGCAACACATATAATGCAACTCAAATAAAACAAATTTTATCATTGTTTTCAAGCGAACAAACAAAACTTACATTTGCCAAACAAGCATGTACACTAATAAAAAACCCGGCAGTTTGTACCGAAATTATTGGTTCGTTTATTCCTTCCCCCATAAAACAAGAATTACAAAATTTTATAGAAGGAAAATTAGAAGGTAAAAAATAAAAAGCCCTGTGTAGCAGAACTTTTTTGATAGACTTAAATCACACTAATTTTATTTTTTGTAAGGCTCCATCACAGTGTTAATGTCTACATCAATTTCTTCGGCAATTTCTTTTACATAAAGCGAAGGCACTTTAATTTTATAATCAGCGGGTTTAACTTTAAATTTAGAAACTATAGTAATTTCTTTTCCTTTAACAGTTAAAGTGCCTGGAGTAGTAATTTGTTGTGTAGCTCCATGCATTTCCATAGTGCCGGTACAGGTTACTTTATATTCACCATCTTTAGTATAATCAACTTTTTCGTTTATTTTTCCTTTAAAAGTATCATATGGATATTTTTCCGATTCCATGTAATTCTCATTAAAATGCTCTTGCATAAAAGAAGATTCAAATTTAAAAGATGTATTTTGTATACGCATTTGAAAACTGCCCGAAGCTGCGTCTAAAACAGGTTTTGCTGTGTTGCTACTGGCCTCAATGTCCTTCATCGATGTTTTTGAAAAGAAGTGTGTTACACAAGTTTTACCCATGTAAATTTGAGCCTGAGTTATATTAACTACAATAAAGGCAGTTGCTACTAAAAATACTTTTTTCATAAATTTTTTTATTTGTTATTGACAAAAGTATAAGTTAATTCTGTATAAAAGCTGATTTTATTTAGCAATTATAATTTTTTCGGTGTAATTTTCACTTGCTGTTTGTATACGGACAAAGTATGTGCCATTTATTAAATGTTGTAAATCAATTTTTCTATTTGTAACTGTATTAGTTATATAAACTGTTTCTCCCAAAATGTTTTGTATAAAAAGCTTTACAATCTCTTCATTCAAATCAGTAAACGAAAGAGTAAATAACCCATTATTGGGGTTAGGAAATATGTTTAAAGCTGATAACCCGTTTTTAAATGTAGATATACCAATAGAATTGCAAACATCAGTAGGTGTAGCCCCTGTATATATATTGGGCGATGCGTTTAATTTTGAAGCTGCAGGTGCATTTTGTAAAACACTTACATTTCTTACTATAGTCTTTGAAGTTTTTTTAACTGCATGTACATTTGTTTGATAGCAATTACCATTTCCGTTCGCATCTGTTTTTACGGTATAAAAATCGTAATTTCCTTTACCAAAACTGTTGCTTTGTCCGGCTAACATATAACCACCATCAGTTGTTTGTAAAACCGAATTGGCTTCATCATCACTTGTTCCGCCAAATGTTTTAGTAAAAAGGGTGTCTCCGTTTGCATTTACTTTTATAAGTAATGCATCGTAACTGCCATTGCCAAAACTATTTGTATAACCACCTAAAATATATCCTCCATCAGTTGTTTGTTTAATAGATTGCCCATAATCACTGCTTGTTCCACCAAATGTTCTTGTCCAAAGTGTATCTCCGTTGGCATCTGTTTTTATAATATAAGTATCTATATCAATGCTAGTGCTATCTGTGCTATAGGAGCCTCCTATAATATATCCTCCATCATTTGTCAGCCAAATAGAGTTACCCCAATCAGCACCTTTATATCCATAAGTTTTTGTAAAAACAGGGTTAGCCAATGAGTCTGTTTTTATAAGAAAAGCATCGCCATTAATCTCCCCAAAGCCATTTGTATAACCCGTAATTACAAAACCTTTATCTGCTGTTTGCTTTATACAATAAGCATCGGTAACCTGATTTCCCGCCCCCAGTAGTTTTTGCCATTGCAGGTTACCTTGCGCATCGGTTTTTACCAAATACATGCTTGCTGTATCCCCGCTAATGGTAGTTTTGGTTGTATAACCTGCCATAATGTACCCGCCATCATTTGTTTGGGTAACGGTATTTCCATAATCAGAACCTAATCCACCGTATGTTTTTGTCCAAAGGGTATCCCCGTTAGCATCTGTTTTCAATAAAATGGCATCATAATATTGTATACCAAAACTTTTAGTGTACCCTGCCATTATATATCCGCCATCAGTAGTTTGTTGTATAGAATAAGCTTCATCATCCAGTGGTCCACCATAAATTTTCGACCATATAATATTGGATGTAGAATCTGTTTTAATAATATAAAAGTTGTTACCTCCTGTGCCGTAGCTTTTTGTATAACCGGTCAAAATAAAACCTTTGTCATTGGTTTGTTTGGCCGAAAAACAATATTCAGAAAGAGAATCACCAAATGTTTTTTGAAATAAGGTTTGTGCTTTACTAACTTTAACTAAAAAAATAAAATAAAGGATAAGAAAAAGATTAAATTTTGTTTTCATGGATATAAAAGTGGAGCATGTAATTGTAAAACACAAAGGTAAACTCCTATGGTAAATAAAAGGAAATTTATTTTGATTAAATTAACTGTTACGAGTACACATGTAATGAGTTACCGCTAAGTGTTGTTTTATATGCTTGCAGGTTTGTTGGAGCCGGACCACCTGTTACAACACCACTTGTATTAAAAGTAGCCCCATGTAAGGGGCACTGAAATATATTACTTGAGCTATTATAACCTAATGTTCCTCCTGAATGTGTGCAGGTAGCCGATACAGCCACAAAAGAACCGGATGTTGTGCGGGCAACAATTACACCACTTTGTATTAAATAACCCCCATTTGTAGCAAGTGCACCTGTTGAAACATCAACTGTAAAATTTACATTAGTGGGTCCTGATGGAGAACTACTTGTTTTTTGGCAACTACCTGCACACGCCGCTACAAATAATACAGCCGCACCTACACCTACTTGCTCAATAAACTCTTTGCGAGTTATCGTTTTCATTTCTATTCAAATTACTTTAGCAAAAGTAACCGACTAATCTGAAGATAATCTGATTTTAGCATTTAATAACGCTAAACTTGTTTTATGTTTAATGTAATTGTATGCAGCCCATCTTTATGACTATACAAAATATTGAAATGATATATATCGCATATTTTTTTAACAATAGCCAATCCTAAACCTAATGATTCTGTACTGCCTTCTTTATAAAAACGTTCAAAAAATTTATCTGTATTAACTTTGGGTTGCGCTCCTGTATTTGCTATTTTAATAAGTTCCTTAGTTACTTCTATGTTAATTTTCCCTCCGTTTGGTAGGTTATGTTTTATGGCATTTTTTATCAAATTGTCAAAAAGTATACCGGCTAAAACGGGGTCTATTTTTACAACAACACTATCGTCTATTTTCAAGTTTACATCTATATCTTTTTCCTGAATAAAATCTTCAAACAGGTTAAGTCGGCTATATATTTTTTTACTGATATTTACGTCTACAGGTGCGTCAATCTGGTTGTTATCTAACTTGGTAAGTATAATTAACCCTTTATTTAAATTAACTAAGTTGTTTACCGCATAGCTTGCCTCCATAAGCATTTTAGCTTGTTGCGGACTAAGTTGCGTGTCTTGCAAACACATTTCTATTTTCGAATTAATAACGGCTAAAGGGGTTTGTATTTCGTGCGAAGCATTTTCAGTAAATTCTTTTAACGATAAATAATCGTGCGATATTTTTTCGGCCATTAGTGTAATGGCATTGTTAAGTTGTTCAAACTCTGCTGTTTTTGCTTTTGGAAATGTTAAGGTGTCTCTCCTTGAAATAGTAAAATGTTTAAGCACCTTTAATGTAAAATAAAAAGGTGCCCATATCTTTCTGTAAATAAAGGTGTTAATAAATACAATAGCCAAAACCATTAAAATAGCCGAAATCATAACGGCATTTAATATGTTTTCTCCTAAAGCCTCATCATTGTCATATGATTTTATAATGGTTATATTATAATATTTATTATTTACACTATAATCAAATACAATGGCCTGTGCTTCAAATTCGGCCTCCCCTTCTTCGTAATCTTCATTCGCTTCTTCTTCTTTAGCTACGGTTGTAAAAAAAGGTTTTTTGTTTGATGGCGCAGAAATTTCTTTTATAATAATTTCGTCACCTATGTTGTTCTGAAGTTCATTAGGGGATAAACCTTTTTTTAATTTTTCCTCAACAGATATTCTTTCACTGGTTAAGTGCTCATACGACTCTTGCTTTATTTTATTTACAATAAAAAAATAAGTAATAATGCCGCCAAAACATATTATTAAAAGCGATGCCAGCGAATTAATTATTATGTTTTTATATAAAAGTTTCATGGCTATATTTTACTCGCCAAACTTGTAACCAATGCCATAAATGGCATTTACATAATCTTTAGAACCGCCTTCTATTAATTTTTTTCGTAAATTTTTTATGTGTGTATATATTATGTCGCTAGATATAGCTAGGTCGGCATTGTTTTTCCAAAGGTTATAAGCAATGGCATCTTTGGTAATAATTTTGTTAGCATTCGAAATAAAATATACCAAAAGATCAAACTCTTTTTTGGTAAGATTTATTTTATTTTCTTTTACAAAAACAGATCTGCTTTCCAATCTCACCGATATTTCATGAAATTCTAAAACTTCTTTACCATTAAATTTTTTCCGGCGTATAATGGCATTTATTCTGGCATTTAGTTCGGATAAATGAAAAGGTTTAACAATAAAATCATCAGCACCTGTGGTAAACCCCTCTAATTTATCATCTACCGAATTTCTTGCTGAAATAATGATTAAACCGGCCTCTATTTTTTTCTTTTTAATATAACTTATTAAATCAATGCCCGAGCCATCGGGTAAACCTATATCAATTACAATACAGTCAAACTCAGATTCAGCTATTTTATTTACGGCCGAATTATAAGTATATGCCTGGGTGCAAGTAATGCCACTATTACTAAGATACTGAGAAATGGATTCGCTCAAGAGTTTTTCGTCTTCAACAAGCAGAATAGATGTGTTCATAATGACCGCCAAAGTAAAATATTTTAAGATATTTTTTTCAACTTTATTTTTAAATCTTCAGAATTGCTCCAGCAATACATGGTAAATTTGTGCCATAAAATTAAAAATATCATGAACAAAAAAGTTATTTTACCAATTATAAGTGGCGCAGCCATCTTAATTTTATCAGCCTCTACAGTTATTAATAGTGCAGGTGTTGCTAACTGGTCGGGTTCTCCGGTTGATGGCGGTCCGGGTTCGGGTGGTCAATGTTCAGCTTGTCATAGTGGTGGTTCATCAACTCCTACATTAGCTATAACAACTTCTCCGGTTTTTGGGGGTACTGGCTTTGCCAGAACCTATGTTGCAGGTACAACCTATACAATTACGGTAACTCCTACAGGTAGTGGTTATACAAAGTTTGGCTTTAATACCGAAATTATAAACTCACAAAGTGCAACTACAACCTCAGTTGCCGATTTTGGTACATGGGGAGTAGCGGTAGGAACCAACACTAAAATTTGGCCTGCTTCTGGCAATGGTGGGTATCCGACTTGTGCATCTCATACAAGCCATGAAACTTCTAATGCGCCTTTTGTCTTTACATGGAAAGCCCCTACTACCGGAACAGGTTATATTTATGCCGATGTTCTTGGGGCTAATGGCGATGGTAGCACAGGTGGGGATAAAGTATCTGGTGTAACAGCTTATACTTTAACGCTTGCAAGTGGTGCAGGAATTGATAAACATGTTGATAATGTTAACGAACTTAGTTTGTATCCTAACCCGGCAACTGATAATGTACGTGTAACTTATACTTTAAGAGAGCGTGGAGCAGTTTCGGTTAAACTTTACAACCTGAATGGTGAGTTAGTGGCTGATTTGTTAAATTCAACTCAAGAAGTTGGTGTTCAGGCTAACGATGTACATTTACCTACAGGTTTAGCAAAAGGCTTATATATGGTAAAACTTACTGTAAATGGACAACAAAACACTCAAAAATTAATGGTTTATTAAACCATAGGCAACTATTTAACTAAAAAAAGCGTCTTATGTATTTAAGACGCTTTTAGTTTATATTTGTGGCATCAATCCATAGGCTAAAAAATGAAATTAAAATAGACTACAATTTGATAATAAAAATACAAAACTCATGAAAACCAAGCAGAAAATTTTAGTTGTTATTGCAGCTCTAGGACTAACACTTTTTTCGTGTACCTGGAACAATTGGGCAACTATACATCCTGTTGTTGCAACAGCCCCTTGTATGGTAGTTGACACAAGCACTCGCATCTCTTATAGTGTTGATATAGCACCTATTATAGCATCTAAATGTTCTGCCAGCGGTGCTTGCCATGCTGCCGGAAATACAGCGCCTAATAACGATTACACATTTTACGGAAGTTCAGGTTCCCATGGATCTGGTATTGCTTCGGTTTGTAGTGGTGGTTTAACAGGTTCTACAGCCTGGAACGATATAAATGGAACTGGAGCTCACCTAATGCCGGTATCGGGTAATCCACCACTTACACCTTGCGAAATGCTTATTTTAAGAAACTGGATTCTTCATGGTGCAAATCATAACTAAATCTTTAAAATCTCTCTCTCTCACTAAATCTATGAAATCAACCATATTTAATTTCAACAGGAAATTAGTACGTCTGTCATTGTTTGTTCTTTGTTTATCTTATACTGGCGCCGTATGCGCCCAAACTCCTGCCCCGGCAAAAAGTAAAAACATTACTACTATTAATGGTAAAAAATACTACCTGCACAAAGTAGCTCATGCGCAAAGTTTATACGGCATTTCTAAAATTTATAATGTAGATGTAAATACTATTTTAAAAGAAAATCCTAGTGCAAGTAAGGGTATTATAGTTGGACAAGATTTAAAAATTCCGTTTGATAACTCAGTTACTGAAAATACAAAGCCTGTTGAACAAACTAAACCCATTCAACAACCAAAACCTGTTGAAGAACCTAAAAAAGAGGAACAACCCGTGGTGTCAACCAGTTCATCCGGAGAACCTGATTTGTTAAGCCTTGTAGATGAGAAAAAAGAAAAAGAATATGTGCCTTCTACTTTTAAATCAACACGTAACATTAACTTTCATACATCAGAAATATTAGGCAGGCGCTGCTTAGATTTTCGTATTTCGCACAGATTTGGACCACTTAACTCGGGTGCTAATAATGCTTGGGGCATAGATGGACCTGCCAACTTAATGCTTAGTTTAGAGTATAGTCATGATGGACGTTGGATGATTGGTGTATCAAGATGTATAGAAAATAAAACGGCCGAAGGTTTTTTTAAATGCAAAATTATACGTCAGGTAAAACATGGCTTTCCGTTTACCATTACTTATTTTGGTGGTGTTTATCATACTTTTAATAAACAGGCTACCGGCGAACCGGTTGAATTTTATAATAGCGTATCTGATAGATTATCGTTTGTACACGAATTAATTATTGCCTGCAAAGTAACTCCTTGGTTATCTTTACAAGTAGCACCTGCTTATGTGCATTATAATTTAGTTGGCGATGTTAATGGTCTTTCAAAAAATGATTGTTTTGTTATAACGGGAGTTGCCAGAGTTAAATATAACAAACGTCAGGCTATTATTTTCGAGTACGGGTATCGTTTAAATACAGATTATGCAGCAGCAGGAATTACCTATTATAACTCAATGGGTATAGGTTGGGAAATTGAAACTGGAGGACACGTGTTTCAATTATTTGCAACAAACTCTTATGGTATTATGGAAAACAGTTATTTAACGACAACAACTACCAGCTGGAAATCGATGGCTGTGCGCATAGGCTTTAACATTACCCGCGTATTTGCGTTATCTAAAAAGAGTGAAATTTAATTATGGAAGATATAATGTAAAGAGAAGATTATCTCTTTACATACTGCCCTTCGTAATAGTTAGCATAAGCTCCCGAAGTTACATTAGTAAGCCATTCTTCATTAGCTAAGTACCAGTCTACCGTTTTTTCTAAACCTTCTTCAAATTGCAAGCTTGGTTTCCAACCTAATTCGTTTTGTAGTTTTGATGAATCGATAGCATAACGCAAATCATGTCCTGCGCGGTCCTTTACAAAAGTTATTAGTTTTTCATTTGTACCCGCAGCACGGTTTAGTTTCTTATCCATTATCTTGCAAAGTAAACGTATAACATCAATGTTAGTCCATTCGTTATGTCCGCCAATATTATAAGTAGTACCTTCTTTAGCATTATGAAAAATAACATCAATGGCACGTGCATGATCTTCAACAAATAACCAATCGCGTATGTTTTCGCCTTTGCCATAAATTGGCAATGGTTTATTGTTTTTAATGTTATTAATGCAAAGCGGAATTAATTTCTCCGGAAAATGATACGGACCATAGTTATTTGAGCAGTTAGAAATAACAGCAGGGAATTTATAGGTGTCGTGATAAGCTCTTACAAAATGATCAGAACTTGCTTTAGATGCCGAGTAAGGGCTATGTGGGTCGTAAGCAGTGGTTTCAGTAAACAAACCGGTATCGCCAAGTGTGCCGTAAACTTCATCGGTACTTACATGGTAAAAGCGTTTAAACGATGCGGCATCTTTTTTAAATTGCTCTTTAGCTGCGTTTAATAAATTAACGGTACCAATAACGTTTGTGTAAACAAACTCCAATGGGTTTGTAATGCTTCTATCAACATGACTTTCAGCTGCCAAATGAATTACCGCATTAAACTTATGTTCGGCAAAAAGTTTATTAATAAAATCGGCATCAACAATATCTCCTTTTACAAAAGTGTAATTAGGTTTGTTTTCAATATCGGTTAAGTTAGCTAAGTTACCCGCATAGGTAAGTTTGTCTAAATTATAAATTTGATAGTTTGGATATTTGTTTACAAACAACCTCACTACGTGAGAACCTATAAAACCTGCACCACCTGTAATTAAAACTTTCATATTGATATACTTTTAAATTATAAACTCCAATAAATTAAATTTTTCATTTTGCCACGGTACATGCCCTTCACATCTACCAACACACCCTTACTGGCTAGTACTGATTTAAAATATTTTTCATCAAGCACTTTGTACTCTTTGTGATTTACAGCTACAATAACACCATCATAGCCTTTGGCAATTTTACTTAAACCAAAACCATATTCGTGTTTTAACTCCTCGCTATCAGCATGTGGGTCAACCACATCAACCTTAACGCTAAACGATTTTAATTCTTTTACAATATCAGCTACTTTGCTGTTACGTATATCACTTACATCTTCTTTAAAAGTAGCACCCATTACAAGCACTTTACTTTTAGAAATATTTTTGCCTTGCGAGCTTATTTTTTTTACTAAGTTTTTTGCAATGTAGAAGCCCATGCTATCATTAACATAACGCCCGCTATTAATAACACGTGCATGATAACCAAGCGATTCCGCTTTGTAAGTTAAATAATAAGGGTCAACACCAATACAATGTCCGCCAACTAAACCCGGAAAAAATTTTAAAAAATTCCATTTAGTTCCTGCTGCTTCTAACACATCGTATGTGTTTATGCCCATGCGAGAAAAAATAATAGAAAGCTCATTCATTAACGCAATGTTTACATCACGCTGTGTGTTTTCAATTATTTTAGCAGCCTCGGCAACTTTTATCGATGCGGCTTTGTGTGTACCCGGCTCTACAATAATTTCATATACTTTAGATATGTTATCTAAACTTTCTTTATCGCAGCCTGATACTACTTTTAAAATTTTTGTAATAGTATGTTCTCTATCACCGGGGTTTATGCGTTCTGGTGAGTAGCCTACTTTAAAATCTTTTATAAATTTTAAACCTGAAAGTTTTTCTAAAACTGGGATGCAATCTTCTTCGGTACAACCGGGATATACGGTTGATTCGTAAACTACATAATCACCTTTCTTTAAAACTTTACCAACCGTAGTTGATGCGCCTAGTAAGGGTTTTAAATCGGGTAAGTTGTGTTCATCAATAGGGGTTGGCACAGCCACAATAAAAAAGTTGGCTGTTTTTAAATCTTCTAACTTATGAGTAAATTGTATGTCTGAGTTTTTAAAATCTTCTTTGCTAAGTTCGTTACTTGGGTCTATGCCTTTTTTCATCATATTTACACGCCCTTCGTGTATATCAAAACCAATTACTTTTACTTTTTTAGCAAAGGCTAAAGCAATAGGCAAGCCAACATATCCTAATCCAATAACGGCAATTTTAGCGTCTTTCTTAATTATTCTATCGTAGATACTCATAAGCACAATTTTATATTATAATTTATTTTTTTATTACAGATGCAGGGCGTAGCGCATAAATGCGTTCAATAATATCAACCACTTTTAAACCTTCTAAAGCGTTGGTAGTAATTTTATTTTTTCCTGTAAGTGTGTTTACAACATTTTCAATTACGTTGTGGTGGTTGTTGGCCGATCCTTTATAGGCTCCATAATCATTTGCAGGATTAGTTTCTGCTAAGGATGGCATGCTATAATCTTTAATGTTACAGGTTTCTACCACATCCATATACTGTCCGCCAACTTTAATACTGCCTTTGCTTCCAACAATGGTTAATGATGATTCTAAATTTTTATCCCATACGGCGGTTGAGTAATTTATACTGCCCATGCCTCCGTTTACAAAATCAAAACTTACAAAGCCGCTATCTTCAAAGGCTGTTGAGTTTTTATGATTAAAATCGGCAAACTTAGCCTGTATGTTTTCTATATCACCAAACAGCCAATACATAATATCAACCCAATGAGAGAATTGGGTAAACAAAGTACCACCATCTAAATCTTGTGTGCCTTTCCATCCGCCCTTTTTATAATAACGTTCATCACGGTTCCAATAACAGTTTAACTGGACCATGTAAATATCACCCAATGTTTTGTTATCTATAATTTCTTTTAACCAAACGGAAGGGGGGGAATAACGATTTTGCATTACGCAAAAAACCGTTTTGTGGTTGTGTAAGGCTGCATAAATAACTTTTTCGCAATCGGCTTTGGTAAGCGCCATTGGTTTTTCAACCACCACATTTTTACCCGCATCTAAACATTTTAAGGAGTGTTCGGCATGCAAACCATTAGGGGTGCAAACATTAACCACTTCCAAATCAGGATGAGCTCTTAATAAATCATCTACATTACTATAAAATTTTTCTTTTAAATCTTCTAGGCCTAATTTTTCTTTTGGCAAGGTGTCGCAAACGGCAACAAGTTCGCAATGGTGGTTACGGCGCACCATTTCGGCATGACGTTTACCAATGTGCCCCTGACCTATAACTGCAAATTTTATTTTACTCATAGTTTTGTAACTGCCCCGTTTTCTAATTTATATTTTGCTTTGCTTTCTTTACAAATAGCAATGTTGTCTTTATCAAACTCTAAACGATGCCCATATTCGCTAATCCATCCCATTTGTCTGGCAGGATTACCCACTACCAAAGCATAAGCCGGAACCGTTTTAGTAACCACCGCACCTGCACCAATAAAAGCGTAGGCTCCAATATCGTGTCCGCAAACAATAGTAGCATTAGCGCCAATGCTGGCTCCTTTACCCACGTGCGTTTTGGCATACTCGCTTTTGCGGTTAATGGCACTGCGTGGGTTTATTACATTGGTAAAAACCATGGCAGGGCCTAAAAATACATCATCATCGCAAACTACACCGGTATAAATAGATACATTATTCTGAACTTTAACATTTTTACCCAATACCACATCCGACGACACCACTACATTTTGACCTAAATTACAACCCTCACCCAGCTTGCAATTAGGCATTAAATGGCTAAAATGCCATATTTTAGTGCCTTTGCCAATAACACAACCCTCATCAATAAAAGCAGTGGGGTGAGCGTAATATTCTTTTTCCATAGAAATTAAAAATGAGTAGCAAATTTAATAAAAGCTTTGTATTTATGGGTAGAAACAATGTATTATATTTAGTGCAAATTTAGTACCATGCCATCGTTTGATATAGCCAGCAAAGCCGATATTCAGTTGCTTGATAACGCCATAAATGTAGCTCGAAAAGAGATTGTGACAAGGTTTGATTTTAAAGACTCTAAAACAGAAATTGATTTAGATAAAAAAAATTATGCCATTAACATAACAACTGAGAACGATATGCGTTTAGAATCTATAGTTGATGTATTACGCAGTCGTATGATGAAACAAAAATTAGACCCACGTTGTTTGGATGATAGTAAAGACTACTACCCATCGGGCATGTTTATTAAGAAAGAATTGAAAGTAAAAAATGGCTTAGAGAAAGAAACTTGCCGTAAAATAAATGCTGATATAAAGGCAGCTAAACTTAAAGTTACTTCGCAAATAATGGATGACATTATACGTGTAAGTGCTAAAAAAATAGACGATTTGCAAGCGGTAATAGCCCTTTTACGCAGTAAAGATTATGAGCAACCTTTGCAATTTACAAACATGAAATAAAAATGAAGTTCGGGAAGAAACATATTTTTTGGGTTTTACTGATTTTCTTCGGAATAGCAGCAGAGCCTCTACTTGCTCAAAATTTTACCGAAACACCGGAGCATAAAAGAATGTGGAGGAAGTTTGGTAGAAAAAAACACCGCGATGCTTTTAACCCCAATGTAGATTCTAAAACCAATAAACCCACCCACGAGATTAGTCGCAGATTAGCTGCCGAGGATAAAAAATATATAAAGAAGGCAACTAAAGACGCAAAAAGGCAAATGCGAAAAAGTAAACGCAAAGTAGGCGCAAAATAAATCTCTATAACTCATTTATGCTTAAAAAAAATGCCCTTATTTTCTCTATTCTTATTGCTATGTTATTGGGCGTTTTGGTTGGTGCGGTTATCAATAAAAACTATACAAGCACCTTTGCCGATATAAAACAAAATACAGTTGTAACTAATTCTGCTTTACCTCAAAAACAACAACAATTTTTAGCCAAACAACTTGATAGAGATGAGAAACTGCAAAAGAAAGAAGCCTCATCACCTTTCTCTTTATTAAGCGATATTTTTTTACGACTTATTAAAATGATTATTGCACCCCTTGTGTTTTCAGTACTGGTAGTGGGGGTAGCCAAAATAGGCGATTTTAAAACTGTGGGACGAATGGGCGTTAAAACCCTCGTTTATTTTACTACAGCAACTTTAATTGCCTTAAGCATTGGCTTAGTAATTGTAAATGTGTTTGAGCCCGGTAAAAAAATTCATATTGATATGCCTGAGGCTGGTGCCGATAATGGAGTTAAAGCACAGGCACAAACCGCAAAAAATTTTATCGCTCACATCATCCCCGAAAGTGTGGTTGATAGCATGGCGCATAACGAAATACTGCCTATTGTAGTTTTTGCTTTGTTTTTTGGTGTAGCATCAGCATCGCTTGGTAGCAAAGGCAAAATTATTATTGAGTTTATTGATGCGGTTTCGCATGCCATGTTTAAGGTTACCAATTATGTTATGAAGGCCGCTCCCGTTGGAGTTTTTGGTGCGGTAACGGCCGTTGTTATTCAGCAAGGCCCCGGTGTGCTAAAAAGCTACGCTTATTTAATTGCTTGCTTTTACGGCGGCTTATTATTTTTTGTTTTTGTAGTTTTAATGGGCATTTGCACTTTATTTAAAATCAACTTCTTCAAACTTTTCTCTTTTATAAAAGAACCCGTGTTGCTTGCTTTTAGTACAGCGAGTTCAGAAGCTGCTATGCCTAAAACTATTGAACGTTTAGAAGATTTTGGCTTGCGCAACCGCACGGTAAGTTTTGTATTGCCTTTGGGTTACTCCTTTAATTTGGATGGCTCCATTATGTACATGACTTTTGCAACCATGTTCATAGCACAAATGTATGGCATTGATGTTTCCTTTGCCGACCAAATAAAAATGATGCTTATTTTATTGGTTACCAGTAAAGGCATGGCGGGTGTGCCTCGCGCCTCATTAGTTGTAATTGCAGGCATGCTAAGCATGTTTCATATACCAACCGAGGGTTTACTTTTATTACTGGCAGTTGACCAATTGCTCGATATGGGGCGCTCTGCTACCAACGTAGTTGGCAATGCAGTTGCCTCTGCTATTGTAGATAAGTGGGAGAAGTAAAATTTACTGTCATTTTACTTCAAAGGGATTTCCATCGGCATCACTAACGCAAACAAAAATATTTAATCTAAATTTTTTAATTATAAGGTCTTTTTTAAGAAGACTGAAAACCCTATATCGTTGTTCTTAATCTCATAATCTTTGAATTCTGTCTCTGAGATAAAAGTTTCAAATTCTTTTTTGCTATATGCACCACTTCTTTGGATAGCAGCAGCTACATATGCTTTTAGCCCTTTTAGCCCCATATTTTCTGCAACTTTTTTCGTAACTTTCATTGTTGCTTGTTTATTCAAGTCAATAATCAGGGCTGTACCACCTGGTTTTAAAACTCGATACATTTCTTGTAATGATTTAAGTGGTTCTTTAAAGTTTTTAAATGCAAGTACGCAAATAATAAAGTTGAACGCGTTTTCATTAAAAGGCATGTTGGAAACGTTTCCTTGTATAAAATCAATTTTAACACCAGCTTCCTTTGCATTCCTAATGCAAATTTCTACAAGGTCTTTACTAATGTCCATCCCGGTTATTTTATATTTTCCAAGTTTGGCTAGTTCAATTGAAAGATAACCGGCACCGGGTGCAATCTCAAGTATACAATCCCCCTCTTTAATATACATAGCAACCTCTTTTGCTTGCCTTTTCATTTCACTAATGCGATGGTCACGAGTCATTTTGTCGTAAAATTTTGCTTGTTCGCCTTCAATTCCTAAGTCTTTGAAACGCTTAAATAAATTCATCATAATATTTCTGTATTTTAATTTTTATCGTCGCAAATATATTTAAGGGCCTTTTTTCTATAAATAGCAAATAGGTTAGTTGATTGTAAAAGTCGGCGAATAAGGGAAAGTTATAGGTAAAAAGTATAAATATTTTATAATACAAATAAGTAAGACCAATTTTTCTCTCCACTCTTATTGGTTATAACCCATAAGCCTAAACCTACTTTTTAGCTTTCAAAAAACTTTCAATTTCTGTTAAGCTAAGTGCATTAAAGCAAAAATCTTTTAATAGTAAACCTTTGCGGGCAACACAAGTACCAAAATGCATATCATGAAAACCTTGCTTTTCGTGTGCATCGGGGTTAATAGAAATTTTCACACCCTTTTCCATGCAATAAGGAATCCAACGCCAGTCAATGTCTAAACGATAAGGGTGTGCGTTTAATTCTATCACCACATTATTAGCTGCACAAGCATCAATTATTTTTTTATGATTGATAGGATAACCCGGGCGACCTAATAACAAACGCCCTGTTGGGTGACCTAAAATTGTGGTATATGGATTTTCAATGGCTTTAATTAAACGGTCGCTTGCTTTGTCCTCATCCATTTTAAAATGCTGGTGTATGGATGTTACGACATAATCAAAACTTGCTAAAACTTCGTTAGAGTAATCAAGTGAACCATCATATAAAATATCGCACTCAGTCCCTTTTAAAATTTTAAATGGAGCGAGTTTTTTATTCAGCTCGTCAATTTCTTTATGTTGTAAAATAATGCGGTCTTCTTTCAAGCCGTTAGCATATACAGCACTTTTAGAGTGGTCGGCAATGCCAAAATATTCATAACCCAACTCCTTGCAATAGCCGGCCATTTCAGCTAAGGTGTTAGCACCATCGCTATACGTACTATGGTTATGTAAAATACCTTTTAAATCTTTTTCTTCAATTAAATGGGTAGGGTAGTGGGCATTAATTTCTTTGTCAAACAAACCATCGCGCCACTCGGCTATAAAATAAGGTTGCTTTAGGCTTTTATAAACTTCTTCTTCTGAACCAAATGAATGATCTGTTAGTGAATCAAAATGTATTTTCTCTAAATGTTCTTTGGTTGAAGATGTTTTTACCAGTTCATAATAAAATTCTTCGTCAGTAGTAAAAATAAGATTAACGGGTATCGGACTCTTAAATTCGTTTTCAAAAACTTCATC
>JABDCR010000047.1 GCA_013288015.1 Bacteroidota bacterium
CCTTAGGAAATATTTATGTAGCAGATGCAGGTAATTTTTGTATTCGTATGATAAATACTTCTGGTATAATAAATACTATAGCTGGTAACGGAACAAGTGGTTTTAGTGGAGACGGTGGGCAAGCTACTGCGGCACAATTAAGAAACGCACGTGGGGTGGCTATTGATGCTGCTGGAAATCTTTACATAGCTGATGGTGTTAACAATTGTATACGCATGGTAAACTCTGCTGGAATTATAAACACCGTTGTAGGAAACGGAACGGCAGCCTATAGCGGAGATGGTGGACAAGCTACTGCTGCAGAACTAAATACCCCAATGGACTTAATTTTTGATGCTACAGGCAACATGTACATTGCCGATGCTCATAATAACTGTATACGTGTAGTAAATACATCGGGCATAATAACTACTGTAGCAGGAAATGGATCTCAAGGTTTTAGTGGAGACGGTGGGCAGGCTACCGCAGCAACATTTCATAGTACAGATGATGTGGTTTTAGATGGAGCCGGTAACATGTATATTACTGATTATTTTAATCAACGTATACGCCAAGTAAATGTACCTTTAACTGTAAGTGTAAACTCAACTACTTTATGTGTAGGAAGTACTGCTACCTTAAGTGCAAGCGGAGCCAACACATATAGTTGGACACCAGCTACTAATTTAAATAATACTACAAGTGCAAGTGTTATTGCCAGCCCAACATCTACTACTGTTTATACAGTAACTGGCACAGGGGCTTTTGGCACCTCTACTACCACTTCAACATCTACAGTAACAATAAATCCTTTACCAACCTTAACTATTACTTCTACGGCTGGTTATAGTCTTTGTCCTAATACACCAGACACATTAAAAGCAAGTGGCACAGCAACTTCATATACCTGGAGCCCGGGAACTCATGTAGTAACTAATTACACTGTTCATCCTAACAATAGTACGACTTATACCCTAACAGGAGTTGATGCCAATGGTTGTAAAAATAAAACAACTCAATTAATAACTGTTTACCCAAGGCCGACATTAACTATTACACCAACCGTAGCACCAATTTGTGCAGGCGATACTACAATCTTATCTATCGTTACCGGTAGCATAAGTGTAACATCTTATTCTTGGAGTACAAGCGCAACAACCTCTTCTATTTCTGTTAGCCCTATAATTACAACAACCTATGCTGTTACCGGATTTGATGCAATGGGTTGTACAGGAAGAACTCATTATACATTAACAGTAAATTCTTTACCAAGTGTAACTGCTAATAGCGATTCATTAGGCACTATATGTCAAGGCAGCCCGGCAGTTTTAACTGCCGGTGGTGCTACAACATATACTTGGAATAATAGCGCAACAACTACCACTATTGCTATAACGCCAACAATTACTACAACATACACAGTAATGGGCACTGATGGAAATGGTTGTGAAAACATGGCTACAGTTACACAATCAGTATCTACTTCATGTATTAGTGGTATAGAGCAACATAACAACAGCAACAATATAACCATTTACCCAAACCCAAGTAATGGTAATTTTTCAGTAGAAACATTAGAAGTAGCACCTCAAATATTACAGATATTTGATTTAACCGGAAGATTAGTTATTACCAAAACGATTACTGGTAACACAAACATAAATGGTTCGGATTTAGTTGATGGTATTTATAATGTAAAAATTACAAATAATGGTACTGTAATAAATAAACGAATAATTGTTTCCAAATAAGCGTTGCCATTAAAAAATTTAAAGAACAAGTACTTTCCACTATATGAAAGCACTTGTTCTTTAAATACTTCCCCCTCCTGCCCGTGGAACAATAATGAGCAACAAAAAGTCTAACGTTATAATTTAATTATTATTTACTTACGCTAACATGGTTCATCTTATAACAGTAATAAAACCTCTTAGAGTTTTTAAGTCGTTTTCTGCGCCACAAGCTATCCTATACGATATAATGTAAAAATAAGTTCCATCAACACAGGTAGGGCTCCATATACATTTTGGGTCTGAGCTTTCAAAAATCTTATTGCCCCAACGATTAAAAATATCTATTTGAAAAGTTGAAAATTGATATTTACCAAAATCAATAAACTCATTTTTGTTATCATTATTTGGGGTAACAATATTAGGAATCGTATCTAAAAAAATGTTTTCTTTTATACTGACATGAAATGTGTCGGTAAAAATACAAGTGGTGCTAAGCGTATAAGTTATCCAATAGGTACCCGATGAGCTAAGTGTGTGAACAGAATCTGTATTTCCGTCACTCCACAAATAATTTGTAGCATTTGGATAAGTAGCATTAATGCTTACTCCATTTCCACAAATAAAAGTATCGCTTACCATTGAACCCGGCATAGCGTTCACAATTGCTTTTATAGAATCTTTTCTAACACAGCCATTTAAATTGGTATAACAATCATAATAACCACTATTAGATATAGTCAAAGGTTTAATTACCGACGTCGATAAATTAGATTGAAAGCCCAGAGGTCCTGTCCAACTTATAACAGCTGTTGTTGGTGTAGGTGTTGCAGATAAAACCAAACTATCTCCGGTACATAAGGTGGTTTTAATATGTATAACTGTATTTGGAACAGGTTTTACTACAATTTGTACTGTATCAATTTTGCTTTTGCAAACACCTATATTGGTTTGTAACGTATAAGTTCCGGCACTTGCATTAGTAATATTTGTAATTGTAAAAGTTTGATTAGATGAAGTAAAACTATTAGGGCCAACCCAGTTATAGTTTACACCTGTACTTGATGATTGTCCTTGTATCACTATAGAATTCCCCTTACAAACAGAATCGTTACTAACTACAATGGTTGGTGCGTTTACTTTTAGTACGTTTATATTTATTGTATCAATAGGACTTGTACAACCGCTTCCGTTAATAAATAAGGAGTACGTACCACTTGCTGCCGTTGTAGCTGAATTAATTTGAGGATTAATTTGTGATGAACTAAAACCATTGGGACCCGACCAACTGTATATCGCTCCTGAGACAGTATTTGTATGTAAATAAATAGTATCGCCAAAACAGGGTGAAGTATTTGTTGCTGATATTATTGGAGTAATTGATGTTGGTTTTATAAAAGCGTTAACCTGAGTCCTTATTGAATGACAACCCGAAGCATCGTCAACCGAAACATAATAAGTTGTATTTGCAAACAAAGGAGGTGTAATAAAATTAGTGCCTGTATTAATAATGGAGCCACTGTAAGGCTGCACGTACCATTGTATCGTATTTGTACTTGTAATGGCGGCTTGTAAATGAGCTTGAGCACCCAAACAAATACTATCGCTGGTAGTAGTAGGTGCTAATGGGGCATTAGGGCTATAGGTTACTTTTACACTATCCTGTGCCTGACAACCATTTACATCGGTTGCAACTAAAACATAAGTGCCGGAGGCATAAGCATAAATGCTGTCTTTTTGTTGATTTGTTGGAAGCCATAAATAAGAAATCATGCCTGTGTTAGCAGTAAGTAAAACCGAATCGCCTGGACAAATAGTTGTTGAACCAGCAATTGTTATAACTGCAGTAGGTTGAGATACAGTAACGGCCATGTTACAAGTAGTTGTTATACCACACATGGTTACCATACAAGAGTACACTCCACTTTGTGAAACCGTTCTAATAGTGCCTCCTCCACTTAAAGGTGACAGCCATTGTATAGCAGTAGTATCACCGCTTATTACTTGCAGGGTTACTGTTTGTCCAGCACATACAATAGCTTGTGGTAAAGCAAGTAAATAAGGGGTGTTGTAATTTTTTATTTCAATGGTATTAGAGGTTAATTTACATCCACTTGCGTTAATGGCTACGCAATAATAAAAACCCGGTATATGTTCATATATAGTAGAAGTGGTTTGTGTTAGTATACCCGAAGGCCCGTACCATTGCCAGGATACTGCATTTGGATAAGTACAAATTAATTCTACTGAATCGTTAGGGCAAACAATGCCACTAGTTGGGTTTGTAGTAACAATAGGTTGAGGATTTACCAGAACGGTTATGGCATTAGTATTTGTATTTGAACACCCGGTTACAGTGTTAGTGGCATTAACATAAACCTGATAATAACCGGCATGAGTAACCCAAATAGAATCATTTGGAGAAACTGCATAAGATATATTTGCTGTTGGTGTAACTGTAACTGAAGCAATAAGTAAAGTTGAATCGCCTGGGCAAATAAAATTATTACCTACAAAACCAATATTAATTTGCGGATTAGGATTAACAATGGCATAAACAGATTTATTAAAATAGGCAGTATCCTTGCCACATAGGCTCGAAAATATATATTTGATATGTAGATTAATCATTCCGGTAGCTGTTGGGCAAATTTGCAGAGATAAATTATTTTGGCCGCCAGGTCCACAATAACTAAATCCAGCTACTTGAGGGTTTCCAGTAATTACAGTGCTTAAGGATGGGAAACAATTATAAGGATTAATAGCTGTTGGATTTGTTATGCTATCATAAACAAAATAAAGGTGACATTGCCCTTGACAAATCCTAAACGTGTCAGGTTCGTTAGTTTTAGGGGCAACATGATTTAGCGTATCAAACTTTATTTGAACTTCATTAATGTTTGTGCAGCCAAAAGCGTTTGTTAAAGTAAAATAATAATAACCTGGCTGATTAACTACACAACTTGTACTAAATGTAGACACTATTCCGGGGCCTGTCCATTGATAAGTGCAACCTTGTATATTACTACCTGTTAATGTAAAGGTTTGTGCACCACATACTATTATTGGATTTGTTGCCGGAGGCTGGTTTACATTAATTCCTAAATTATCAGTTATATTTGGAGGTTGTGGTATGGGGTTTATTTTTGCGTACACAGTATCTTGTGTAGTAAAGCAACCATCAATAGTTGTCATTACGCATGAATAATTTCCGCTTGAGGTTACGTAATGAGATTGCAGAGTATCTCCTGTATTCCATGCATAATGGTAAAAAGGTCCGACACCTCCAATATCGCCTGTATAAGGATTAGCCGTAATAGCCTTTGGCCCGCATGAAATTATAGTATCCGGACAGCTATAAGTCATATCATCTATACATCCACCAACAAAATTTTTAGTACAGCCGCCTCCGCTTCTATAATAATAATCATAGTAAGCAGATGTACTATCTATGCCATGCAAAATAAAACAATCACTAGAACCGGCTGATGTAGTATGGTAATAATAGGCATTGGAATTATTACAGTTTTGCGATGAAATCCAATAATCAAAATTTGAAGGTGTATGGGCTAAAACACTAAAAGGGTTGTATTTTATATCAACAAATAATTTATAATTAAACCCGCCGCACACATAGGGTGTACTATTATTTGTAAAAACAATGCCATGCGCATAATCATTATAAGCCCCGCCAAAATTTCGTGCCCATAATCTGCTTCCGGTTTTATCATATTGAGTAATAAATAAATCATGAAAACCTACACTATTAAACATACCCGTACCACCCGCCAAAATACTATAATCATCCATTTTACAATCAAACTCACCAAAAATGCAAGGATTGTTATTTACATCTATAGCCACATCTTTCGATGATACATAGGAGCTACTGGCATCTTCTTTCCCCCATAAATAAGTTCCACTGTTACTATACTTAACTAAAAAAACACGATTAGTAAATGCACCGTTTAAGGTGTTATTTGGCGTACCAAAAAATATAATATTTCCTGTATAATCACCTGTTACATAAACATCGTTATTATTATCAACAGCTAAACCATATGCAATGCTACTAATAGCCCCTGCTTTTACAAACCATTGTTCTTGCCCATTAGCGTCATATTTTATAATAAAAACAGCATTTTGTATCGTGTTTAAATGGGTTGCACCAAATGTTATCGTATCAGAAAATTGCCCGCAAACAAAAATATTTCCGTTAACATCAGTACCAACATCTGTGCCTCTATCATCCAAATGAGCAGCACCTTGTTTTGCCCATATAAAATTTCCACTTCCATCATACTTACACGTAAAAACATCAAACGAAGGGTTGTTGGTATAAGGGTTGGTTGTACTGGTTAATGTTTGTGAACCAAAAGTTGCAGCACCCTGAAACTCACCCGTTACAATAACGTTATTTGAATTATCAACTGCAATAGCATAAGGGTCTTCGGCTATAGGACCGCCTGCACTTTTTGCCCATAAAAAAGTTCCTGCAGAACTTAGTTTGGCTATAAAAACATCTTGTGTACTGTTTACCGAGTTTAATGTAAACGTGCCAAATTGTGCTGTTCCATAATAATAACCCGTTACATAAATATCTCCTGTAGCGTCGCATGCAACCGATATACCTCTGTCACTTCCAGGTCCACCTGCTTTTACAGCCCAAACAACCTGTCCTTGCGCATCTGTTTTTTGTATCAGCACATCAGTAGTACCCGCCCCTGTAGCTGTTAGATAAGTGGCATTAGGGAAAGTTATGGTATTTGTAAAATAACCTATACTTATAAGGTTATTATTATTGTCTTTAGTAATGTCTAAATTCTCATCCACATTAGGGCTCCCGGCAGATTGTAGCCAATAATTACTGCTTTGAGAATGCACCAGCAAAAAACCAAATAAAGAAACAAGTAGTAGTATAATTCTATTCATACATTATGAATTTTAATTTTCACAGACAATTAAAAAGTAATTTAATCGAAGATACAAAATCAAAAATTAACAGGTAAGTAACTTTTTAAATGGTCACTTTTAACAATTAAACGGTATAGGTTTTACCGTAGATATTTTTGAAATTAACCACAATTACTTTCCCGTTCCAAAAGTACTTTTAGCCTAACATCACCCTCTTATGCCCTTCGGGCAATAAATGGGCAACAAAATTTAGTCAAACAAAAGAAAGAGAGTAAACTATTAAAAGAAGAATCTACTTTTAATTAGGGTTTTGCAGAGCCATGTTTAACAACATGGCTCTATCAGCAATTATTTCACAACACTTAGTTTTGTAACATGTTGCCTGCCACCTTCAGTAACTCTAATTATGTAAAGCCCTGCTGTAAAATTTGCTGCAGAATAGTTAAGTAAATTTGCACCTTTGGTTAGGTTAACATTATTTTCAAATACTAAACTTCCTTCCAAACTATAAACACTAATTATTGCCTTAACATTTTCCTCTTCTGTTGTAATTTTTAACGAATAGTTATCTGCTGTTGGGTTCGGAAATAAACTCATACTATTATCCGTGCTTTTTATTTCATTGATACCCGCACTATTATTATTTATAGTATTTATTGTTGTGTTGGTGATAACGGGAGCATTGTAATCAAAGTAAATAGCCGCCGTGTTTTTAAACTGTGTGCCCGGTGCTAAGTTTTTCTTTGCATGTACGCTATACGCAACAACACCAATACTTCCAATAGGATAATTATTCATATCGGGTAAATTAATATTGTTGAATGTAAATGTTAGCAAGTTATGGTTATCAATGCTCGCTATATATGCGTGATTTGAGTACCCGGGTTTTACCGATTCAATATTAAAATTAGCATCAATGCTATCTTTTACAACAATTTTATTTGCCGCTGCTGTGCCTGTGTTTTGAAAATGAATTACATAATCAAAAACGGTATCCGTAGAACTCACTAAACCTAAAGGGCCAACACCTTTTGGCAAAACTTCTATAAAATTTGGGTCGTACGAGGTAACAACAACCGCATCAAATGCACTTATATTATTCCAGGGTGTATAATCATTTAACCAGTTACTCATCGGAGCTGTGTATGCTGTCGTATCCCAAAAATTAACAACGGTACCCATAGGAATATTGGTTGGCACTGCATATGTAATTTGAGTAGTTGTCCACGCACCCGGGTTTAAGACTGTATTTGTATTATCAAACCAATTAGGTGCAGATGATACATTAGGCTGAGTAAGATTGATGCCCGATGAATTAACAAATGATAATTGCCCATCATGCGCGTAACCAAACTGTACGTTATTTTCAGCAACTGTTCCATCATTCTCTACTACAACTTGCTGCACATAATTTTGTCCCGGCTCAGGCATATTCATGTCTATGTTATAGAGATGCACATCATGCAAAGGGTTTATTGTATTTGCAAAATTTACGGTATAAGTGCAACCATGTGCAGCTGTAAGAGTAAGATTATTTGTATTGCTTTGGCAAGCACTTAGCGGATATAAATATTGAATTACTTCTTGTATATTATAACTGCCTGTTGGCAAAATAAATGCGTAAATCCCTGTATTATCAGTAAATGCATAATTATTTACATTACTGGCTGTACTTGCATTGTTGTTTTTAATAAGCATATTCTGCACACCGGTCTCACCATTATCTTGTATGCAATTATTATTTACATCATAAAAAACTTCTCCGGTAACAGTACAATAGCAGCTATCGTTTGCAGCATTGTAACCAACATAAGTGCCACCAGTTGTAGAACATCCATTGGCATCACTAACAGTAACAGAATAAAAATTAGTAGCTAGGTTAGTTACATTTTGCGTTGTTGGCCCATTCCACCAAGTGTAGGTATATGGTGTGAGTCCACCTGTTGGTGTAAGGTTTATTTTTCCATCATTTCTAAAAATACAAGTGGCATCGGTTGTATTAAAATTTAATTGAATAGGAGATATTTGATCCACATAAGCAGTTTTAAATTTCTGACATCCTAAGGCATCTGTTATAATGCAATTATAACTGCCTACACTTAAATTATTTATACTTGATGTAGTTGCACTATTACTCCATAAATAAGTTATAGGCATGTAGCTTGAATACGCACTAACCGCTGCCGCACCATTGTTACTAGGGCAGATGGCACTTGTAGCAAAAGGATACGCGCTTAAATCAGACACAGGCGGAATATATGCGCCACCACTTTGCACACAACCATTAGCATCGGTAACTTTAAATTGATAGGTTCCCGAAATTAAATTACTAACCGTTGCGCCACTTTGTGTAGGAGATGTAAACCAATCAATAACATAAGGTGTTTGCCCTCCTACAATGGATAAAGTAGCCGAACCTGTTGGCGATGTGCACGAACTTGGCGAGGCAGAATAAGTTACGCTTATTGGAGTTGTAGCGTTAACAGAAAATCCCACGCTCCCAATACAACTGTTAGCATCTGTTACCTGAACAGAATAGTAATTATTTCCTAAAAGACCTGTAGCTGTTTGCGTGGTTTGCCCGCTACTATAAATGTATGAGTACGGAGTTTGTCCTCCCGAACCAAATGCAATAGCACTTCCATTATTCTGTATGCAAGTAGCGGCTGTTGGTACAACGTTTACATTAATGGTTATTGACTGTGGCACATATTCATCATCACTGCCCTTACAACCTTGCGCATCTGTAACAGTAGCCGTATAATAACCCATTACAAGGTTGCTGATAGATGAAGTTGTTTGTCCTGTGTTCCATAAATAAGAGTAAGGAGCTATACCGCCTGTAACCGTAGTTACACTTGCCGTACCATTCGTACAGCTAGCCGTTGTTGTAGCAACACTAACTTGCACTGGCGACTGCTGCATAATATAAACGCTATCAGACTGCTCTTTACCTCCAAAAGTACAACCATTGGCATCTGTAATTTCTATATCATACATCCCCTGGGGTAATGAGTTTACTGTTTGCCCTGTGGCAACTACCGCAAGTGTATTTAAATTATACCATTGCACAGTATAGGGTGCTTGCCCGCCAGTAACCGTTACAGTACCCGAGCCCAAAGTTGCCGGACACATGGGGTTAGTAACAGTATAGGTATATGTAAACGGGGGCGATGAAAAACCATTACTTTGATAAGTTGCCCCATTACTAGTAATACTACATACGACATAACTTCCAGTATAGGTTTTTAATGTATCGGTTACAGCATTACTTGTGTCTGTTTTTGAGTAATTGCCATAATACCAATTATAAATAATGGGGGGAGTTAATCCGGTAGCATTTACAACTAATATACCATTATGGTTACAGGCTTGCTGAATTTGTGTTATAGGAAAAGTTTGTGCTTTACCAACAAAACATGCTGTAACTAAAAACAGGCTTAATATTATTTTTTTCATGGTGTTAATTTTAAATTAAACAACTTATTAAAGGCTTCTATAACACTATTACGATGAGTTTTATATAAAGGTTGGGTTTGAGTGTCTTTTTATATAAAAATAGTTATTTTTTGTATCAAAACTGAATAATAGAAATGATGAAAACTACTTTCTACCCGCAAAAGTACTTATACCCTAATACTACCCCACTCATGTTATTCGGGCAACAAAAAGTATTTTATTTTAATCTATTCACCATAGTCAGTTTTTGCATTTGAGGGATTTTGGTTAAATCTTTCAATTTTCTCATAATTAAATGAACTTTCTTTCGTTTCAAGTGTACAGCTATTAAAAGCTATAAACTTTAAATAAAAATGAATAAATTAAAAATTGTACTCTTCTTTTCTTTTTGCGCATTTCTGTTGGCTTATACACCTCAGAAAATACAACGCATTACAAAACAAACCCATGATTTTAGTTTTTATAAAGAACAAGTTCCTTTATGGAAAAAAGAACTAAAAGATAAACCTAAAGATGCGTCAGCATGGGAGAACTATTATCTTGCCTTGCGTTATGCAAACATACTCGACCCTGAGGGTAGTAAAGAAGAACGTGCTACAGCCATGCATGAAGCCGTCACTAAAATGGAAGAAAACATTCCGGCTACACTCGAATATTATCATTGCAAAGTTATGGACCTTAACGCCATGCCCGGAGCAAGTAAACAAGGTGATAAAATCATTTCCTATATAGAAAAAGGTTTAGCCATTAATCCATTAGATGATGTTTTGTTACAAGACATGATAGTTCGTTGCGAATTAGATGGCAAAATTTCAAAACTAAAAGAATACTATACCAAATTATATAATAGTCATGTAAACACCTATACTGTAATGGAATATAATTACAATGTGCTTATGTCGGTAGAACCTAATGCTATTGTATTTACTCATGGCGATAATGATTCTTATCCTGTTTGGATGTTACAACAAGTAAAAGGCGTTCGAGAGGATGTAAGTATAATAAACATGTATATGGCTCAAATTCCGGCATATCTTAAAAGAATGCTGCAACAAAAAAAAATTGAATTACCTGATGCAGTTTTAAATATGGAAACCAAAAATGAAGAAGAATTTATAAAACGAATTGTATTAGAAATAAATAAAAAGTATCCTAAAGTGCCTGTGTTTTTTGCCCTTACTTGTGGTGTACAAGGGGTGTTTGAAGATAGTCTTTATTGTACAGGTCTTGCATATAAATTCAGTTCATTACATATGGATAACATACAAGCCCTTCAAAATAATATCGAAAATAAATTTCATATCGATTACTTAAGTACCAACCTTCTACCCAATGATTCTTTACATCAAGACCCCGATAACCTTAATGCTAACTATACTGTACCTTTTGCTATGCTTTATAAACATTATAAAAATAGTGGGCAAAACAATGCGCGTATGGATTTTTATAAAGAGCATTGTCTTACATATGCCGCAAAAAGAGGAAAAGAAGCAGATATGAAAGCATACTTGGATGGAAAGTAAAGCAATAAGCAAATATAAGCTTATGGTTGATGAGGAGTTAATGTTTCACTTAAGTAATGGTGAAGTATCAGCCTTCGACGAACTGTATATGCGTTATAGCAAACGTCTGTTAGGTTATTTTATACGTATGCTAAATTTTGATAAAGAATTAGCCGAAGATGCCTTGCAGGATTTGTTTTTGAAAATAGCTGAAGCACCCGAAAATTTCGACCGACAGCGTTCTTTTAAAACCTGGATATTTTCCGTTGCTGCTAACAGATGTAAAAATTATTACCGTCATAAAAAAATAGTAGTAGAAACTCATGAGCAAATAACTTATACCGAAGATAGAACAGATGAATGTAGTTTTATGAAACTCGCTGCAAAAATTGATGGCATACAATTTAGAAAAACTTTGCACGAAACACTTAACGAATTGTCAGTCGAAAAAAAAGAAGCTTTTATCTTAAAATATCAGGAAGGAAAAACACTTAGCGAAATAGCCTATATCCAAAATTGCCCTGAAGGTAGTGTAAAATCAAGATTACATTACACGTTAAAAACATTAGAAGAGAAACTAAAATTATTTAACCCCGTTAATTAAACAACATGGAAAACAACAAAAATTTAGATGAGTTTTTAAAAAAACAAATGTCATCTGATAACTTGGAAGTAAACGAACCTGAGCTTTCATTAGTAAATGAGGCTCGAAAAAAAAGTATTGAGTAGAAAAAAAACTACTTCATCTAATGGAAATTTATTCTCTTTTTTAAGTAAAATTTTTAACCTGCAAATTAAATTATATCAGGGTGGCCTTGCCGCTTTGGTAATAGCGTTAGGTGTTTTTTATTTAAACGGCAAACCAACTAAGTCAGACAGTAATTTTGTAGCCCAATACAGTAATGATAAAGACACCTCAAGGTCATATAGTGTAAAAGCCACCATGTTTTTAATAAAGAATTTCTCTTCGCAAATTAATTAGCCTAAGAGAGAGGATAAGCCGTTATTTAATAATCCAATTTTAAAACCTCATTTGTGGTAAAAAAACATATTGCCTTTTTATTGCTAATCTGCATCGGCACATCCGTTTCTTTTGTTACAGTGGCATTGTTAAAAAAATCTGATAGTACAATTTATCGTGGAGCACTAACGGATGATAAAGGTCTTTATGAGTTTTCCAAAATAGTTCAAGGAATTTATTTGCTTAAAGTTTCTACTGTCGGCTATAAAACTACTTTCAGTAATGAAATTCCTGTTGATAGTCTTTCTGCCATCCAAATGCCAGATATAAGCCTTCAAACAGAAGGCGTAAGTCTAAACGAGGTTTCAGTTATCGCCACAAAAAAACCAATGGAGTTCAAAAATGGCAACATCATTGTTAATATAGAGGGCAGCCCTTTAGCAGTTGGCAATAGCGTGTACGATTTATTGATGCGTTTACCGGGTGTAGTAGTAAATGATGGTGCTATTTCTATTCAAGGTAAATCAGGTGTACGTGTTTTAATAGATGACAGGGTTCAACAATTATCAGGCGATCAGTTAATGGGTGTTCTAAAAAGCATGAGCGCATCTATGGTCGAAAAAATTGAGATACTAAAAAACCCACCTGTAAAATACGATGCTGCCGGCAATGCAGGCGTTATAAATATTGTAACCAAAAAAATTAAAATAACAGGTTTCAGTGGCAGTGTTAATCTTAGCAGCCAACAAGGTTTTTACGGCACTCAAATAGGAGGCATAGCATTAAATTACAAAGGTAAAAAGTTTACCTTTTTTAGTGGTGCCAATGTAAATAACCAATATCAAAACAATGTAAATCATCAATACAGAGCCGTAACTTATAATGGTGTCACAACAACCCTCGACCAACACTCACAAGAAAAAGACGGCGGTATAGTCGGCAATGCTTTTGTAGGATTTGATTGGTATGCGAATGATAAAAATACCATTGGTATCCGTGTAGAAGATATGCCGGGTAGTACAAATCGTGTACGCATTGGCACCAACAATATTAGTGACAACAGTCTGGGTTATAATCAACTTAATTTTAATGCCAGTGTACCTAATGTATGGAACATTATTTATACTAACATAAATGCCGAACATTTATTTGATACGTTGGGTACCAAACTAAAATTTAATGCGGATTTGTACGACCCTTTTGTTGATATATATGGAGGCTCGTATCAAAACAATTTTAGTAATAGCAATGGCACAACAGCTCTGCCTCCCTATTATTTTAATAATTACAACACACTCACTTTTAAAACCTTACTTACCCGATTAGATTTTGAAAAGAAATTTTCTAAAACTTTCAGTTTAGAGGCCGGAGCTAAAGCTTCTTTTCAAAATATGCAAAGTACTTATACTTTACAAAACCTAAATGATACCACCAAAAGGTATATCACAAACCCTGTTTTCACCAACACATTTACTTATAAAGAGCAGATAATGGCGGGTTACGTAAACCTGCAAAAGCAACTTAAAAAGTTTTCTTTGCAGGCCGGCTTGCGTGCCGAAAACACTGATATACATACATTAAGTATAACCAGTGGCATTGCTTACACACGCCAATATTTCAATTTATTTCCAACAGCCAGTATAGGTTATAACAAAAACGACAAACATAATTTTCAGCTATCTTTTAATCGTAGAATTGATCGTCCAGATTATAATAGTTTTAATCCCTATCGTCAATTTTTTGGTAGCCTGCTTGCACAAGGGCAAGGCAATCCTTTTCTTTACCCATCCTTCACTAATAATTACGAAATATCTCACAACTATAAAGGCATTATTGGGGGTTCATTCTCTTACTCACGTACCACTAATTATATTTTCGGATATCAAACCCAAAACGATTCAACAAAACAAACGCTTAGTAAAATAGCCAACTTAAAATCATCTGAAACCTACGCCCTATCCATGTTTGTACAAAAAGATCTTACAAAATGGTGGACACTCTCATTAAATGCTACCGGATTTTATTTCGGTTTTAACGGAACCGTAAATGGAATAAATTATACCAAATCCGCCCCTGCCCTGTATGGATATGTTTCAAATATGATTAGACTTCCTAAAAACTTCAAAGTAGAAGTTAGTGGTCTTTTCTTAAGTCCTTGGACAGATGCAGTTAACAATCTAAAAAGCAGAGCGGCTGTTAATTTTGCCATTAAAAAATCCTTTTTTGATGATAAGCTAAACTTATCTATAGGTGTAAATGATTTATTCTTTTCTCTGGTTACAAAAAACACACAATATGTTCCTAATCAAATATATCAAGTAACTGTTACACATGATACACGTAGGTTAGTTACAGCTTTAACTTGGAGCTTTGGGAAAGTAAAAATTCAGCAAAGAGATGTTAATGGAAATGATGCCGATAAGAAAAGGTTAGGGCGTTAATTTTCTTCTTTAATTAAGCAAATATTCCATATGTAAGATTTAATCATTTTCTGTATTTTTTTTTAGTCTTAGAAAACGTAGGTTTGTTTAATGCGAAATAAGGCTCTATTTTCGAGTTATACATTATGGAACTGGAAGGCTTTTTTTAATGCGAAAAATAAAACAGAATACAAACATCTTAAACCAGTACATTTAATATGAAAACGATCGAAATAAATAATAACAACCTCCTTTCTACTAGCGAAGGTTATCAGTTTATTCCCATCGGGAACCCCGACCATTTATTTGGTCCAGGAGGATGGCTTGACGAGTTAAAAGATAAAATTTTTAAACGTAACAGTGCTCCCCTTGATGATTTTTGGGCAACACTAGGGAGACAAGACGGGCAAAAAATTAATTGGACAGGAAAAATTCTTTGTTCAGGTACTGGTAACGACACTTCAACCGGAATTACTGGCGAGGAAGTTGACCTTCTTAAAAAACTGCACCCCGAAATTGTTTCTCAGGGCAAAAAAGCTTTAGAAAAAGTACTTATTCTAGATAATGTAAATTTTGGAAATGACCCTACTGATAACCACCTTCGCCTATCCGTAATGGCTAACCCCGGGCAAGGGGTGCTTGTATTTTACCAGCACACTACAAGTGATGATGCTACTTCGCAAAGCGGAGATTTAGAATACATACAGCCACAGGAAAATCAAAATTACAGCAATAATGGGCGCGACAGACTAGATTATTTTTTTGATGTTCCTTATGATGTTTCTGCTCTAAACCGTTTTATTGTTAAGGTTATTATCTTTTCAAGAGATGTAAACTTACACCCCGAAGGATTATTACAGCGCACAGAAAAACCGCATAAACTATTGCGTTACAATGCCGCTACAAATGTTTTTGACGATATTTCCTCAAACGGAATTAGTGATGTCGAACGCCAGCTTAAAACATTATTACTTATACATGGTACATTCTCTAGTACAGTGGGTTCTTTTGGAGGGCTTATTACTTCAGGCTGGTTACAGCAAATAATAAAGGCAGGCACCTATCAGCAAATCATTGCACTCGATCATCCAACCATTTTTGCAGGGCCAAATGATAATGTAACACAAATGATAACACTTATAGGTGCCGGGCAAAAGTTTAAAGAAAAAATGCATATTGTTACAACCAGTCGTGGCGGACTTGTAGGCAAAACAATTGTTAATGATAAAAATATTGACGGCAATTTATTTACTGTAGAGCGTATGGCTGCACAAGCCTGTGCTAATGGGGTAGAATATTTTACTGCTGGGTGGAAAATATCAAAAGGGCTTTCTGTATTAAAAATAGTATTTAAACTTTTAGGAAGAGAAGGTCTAGAAATTTTTACCGCTATTGCGCAAACAGGAGTAGACTTTTTTCTTAATCAGCCGGGTTGTGTGGCTATGACTATTGGCTCTGCCCCGCTTACAAGTATTCTTAATGGAACACCAGCAAATACAAACATGCGTTACTTTCCGGTAACAGGCAATTATTTTCCTGATAATTTTAAACAACGTGTAGTTAACCTTATGATAAACCTTGTATACCAACAAAGACCAAATGATTGGGTTGTTGGCACAGCCCAGCAGGCCATCATGCCCGCATCAAACTATGCTTATGGACATACTAAGCATTGGGATGAAAATTATTACTATAGTACAACTTTTGACAGTATACACACCCAATACTTAAATATGGATGTTCCACCCTCCGGACAAATTGCTTCTGGCATACCCAGAGACGCAATAAAAAACTTTTTGCAGGATGATTATGCAAATATTTTATAAACAGCCAATGCATAAATCACAAAAAAATGAGTTATGGAGTTATTATGATACTCTTAAAATTAACCAGCATTGCTTTCTGTATTAGTAATTACTTTTACCCTAACACTATAACCTCACGCCCATGGGGCAACAAATTGATATAATTTAAAACTTAAATTATCTTCTTGCAAGAGAATCAAGAAGAGCTGTGCGTTTTTCTCTCGATATTGGAACCTGAAAATTATCTTTAGTTACAATATACCCTCCATCAGTTTTTATATATTTTTGAACGTGATTAAGATTAATAATACAGGTTTTATGGGTTCTAAAAAAAACACCCGAATCAAGAATTGTTTCATATTCTTTTAAGGTTTTTGACGAAACAATCTTTTTTCCATCAATTAAAATTACGTTAGTATAGTTAGAATCGGATTCTAGACGAATTATATTATTTATATCAACGTACACAATTTCATTAAGTGCATTAATAGCCAATTTACTTTGGTTTTGTACAGTGCGAATAGTTTCCAAAAGCTTTTGTATGCTCACATCTGTACTACTGTTACTTTGGGCTCTTACCATTAATTTATCTACAGCTGCAGTTAACTCACCAACAATAATTGGTTTTAATAAATAATCTATTGTATTGTACTTAAAAGCCTTTATGGCATAATTATCGTAAGCGGTAATAAAAATAACGTGAAAAGAAAGATGATTAAGCAGCTCTAATAATTCAAACCCACTCATATCAGGCATTTCTATATCTAAAAACACTACATCTGGTTTGTGTTTTTCAATAAGTTCAATTCCTTTTTTGGGCGAGGTCTCTGCAGCGATTATATCTATATCGGGGCAGTTATCATTAATAAGGTGTTCTAATAATTCAACACTATTAATTTCGTCATCAATTATTATCCCTTTTAGCATATTTTTATTCATCAAAGCTAACTAATTATCTAAATTAATAGTAATAATTACTCTTGTACCCTCCGTTTTTCCTTCAGCACCAATTTTATCCTCTACAATAATACTTGACTCTGTTTTGTGCATTTTATTTATGGCCTTTATTCTATCTTCTGTAACAGATAAACCCATTGAGCGATGGAATAAATGTTTTTTTTGTTTTAACTCTGCTGCTTTGTTTCTTCCAATACCATTATCGTCAATTATACAAATTAACTTATTTGCCTTTTTCTCAAGCGTTATTGTTAAGCACCCTTTATTTTCCTCTAATGGTGTTAGTCCATGTAAAATGGCATTTTCTACATAGGGTTGTAATACTAATGGGGGTATTTCTATACTAACAAGCTGTAAATCGGATTTAACAATTAAATCAAATCTAAATTTATTTGGCACCCGTAATTGTTCCAATTCTATATATAACTTTAATGTTTCAATTTCACTACTTAACGAAATAGATTCTTGTTTTGAATTTTCTAAAACATTACGAATTAGGCGTGCAAATTTTGCTAAGTAATCTTGCGCTGTTCTACTATCTTTTTTTACAATATAGTTTTGAATAGAATTTATAGCATTAAAAATAAAATGGGGATTCATTTGAGAGCGTAGTGCTTTCATTTCTAATCCGGCCAGTTGCTTATTAAAAAGGGTTTTTTCAGCTTCTTTTCTTTTAATTTCTTTCAATCTAAAATAAAACAAAAGATAAAGGCCAATTATCATAATTATTATACAAGAGATTATAAACCAAATAGTTTTCCAAAATGGTTTTTTAATAATAAAATGTATAGTAGCTATTTGTTTACTTTCAGTTCCG
>JABDCR010000048.1 GCA_013288015.1 Bacteroidota bacterium
GATGCGGTTATTGTGGTAGAATCTAAAATAACAGGAGGCGCACTTATAACGGCAGAAATTGCGCATACATATAATAGAGATGTATTTGCTTTTCCGGGTAATGCCGAAACAGAATTTTCTGCCGGATGTAATATGCTAATTAAACGCAACAAGGCATCACTTATTGAAAATGCTGCTGACTTGCTATATGCTATGGGTTGGGAACAAACTGAAAACAAAAAACCAAAAAGCAATCAATTTGTTTTGCCTATCAATCTTTCAGACGATGAAAATCAAATTATCAATTTGATAAAAGACTCGCAACCCATTCATGTAGATGAAATTTGTAATAAACTACAATTAACACCGGGCAAAGCCTCAGGATTGTTATTGCAATTAGAATTTGGAAACCTAATTAAATCGTTACCAGGAAAACTTTATACTTTAAATTAAAAAATGAACGCAGATACTATTTTAAAAACAGATGTACATCAGGAACTTTCTTTTCTTGATAAATACACTAAAACAATAATTGATTTACTTGTAGAATACACGCCAAAATTAATTATGGCCGGTCTAGTTCTTGTATTAGGGTTTTGGCTTGTAAAAAAATTGGCTCGCATATCAGAAAAAGCTATGGTTCGTCGAGATTTAGATATCTCGTTAAGAACCTTTTTACGTAGCTTAATTGGTGTTGGGTTAAAAATTTTGTTGCTAATTACTGTAGCCGGAATGATTGGTATACAAACTACCTCATTAGTAACGGTGTTAGGTGCAGCAGGGTTGGCAGTGGGTTTGGCTTTGCAGGGTAGTTTATCAAACTTTGCAGGCGGAGTATTGGTGTTGGTTTTTAAACCTTTTAAAGTAGGCGATACCATAGAAGCATTAGGGCAAAAAGGATTGGTACAAGAAATTCAAATTTTTAATACCATTTTAATTACCGTTGATAATAAAACCATTATACTTCCTAATGGCTCTGTGTCGAATAACATTATTGTAAATCAAAGTCGAGAGGGCACTTTGCGAGGCACCTGTATTATAAATATTAGCAATGAATTTGATAGCGATATGGTTAAAAAAATAATTTTAGATATTATTCTAAAAGATAGTCGTATACTAATTGAAAACCACGCCCCTTCGGTTGTATGTATTAAAGCGGGTGGGGGAACTTATACATTGCAAGCATCTTTTTTTACTTCAGAAAAAGATAATGCTTCTGCTACCGCAGTCATTACTGAAAACATAAACAAAGAACTTGCTGGGAAAAAAATTGGAGAGCCTACACCTAAAATGATTGTTCAACAAGCATAAATAACAAATGAAAATAACAATAGTAGGTTGCGGTAACATGGGTTTAATTTATGCCCGTTCTTTTTTAAAATATAATATAGTTTCTAAAGACGATTTATTGTTGGTTGAAAAAAACAAAACCCGTAAAGAGGATTTAAAAAAACTGAATATTGGGTTGGTTGTTGTGCCTGATAACAAACTAGTTTCAGATAGTGATGTAGTTATTCTATCCGTTAAACCACAGGATTTTGTAGAACTAGCTGCCGATTTAAAAAAAGTGTTGAATGAAAAAACTATTCTGCTTAGCATTATGGCCGGAATAAATATTTCTTTTCTCCAACAAAAACTAAATCATCAAAAAATTGTCAGGGCTATGCCTAACTCCCCTGTAGAAATAGGAATGGGCATTACTGCATATAGTTTAAGTAAAACAATAACTATTGAACAAGCCCATAAAGTAGAGAACCTGCTGACCACTACAGGAAGGACTCTTTACATGGAGGATGAAAACTTGCTAGATGCCATTACTGCGCTTAGTGGTAGCGGACCCGCTTATTTCTTTTATTTTGTTCAACAACTTATCGAAGCAGGCAAAAAAATGGGCATGAACGAAGCTACTGCATCAATGTTGGTTAAACAAACTATGTTGGGTTCATTTCATTTAATTAATAATGCTGGCAAGCCTTTAGATGAATTAATAAAAGCAGTAGCATCTAAAGGTGGAACTACTGAGGCAGCATTAAGCACTTTTGCAAAGTATGATATGAATCAACACATACAGGAAGGTTTATTAAATGCAGAAAAGAGAGCTAAAGAATTAGCAGACCACGCAAGTAAAGTTTAACCAACAAATTAATTTCGTTAAAAAACCCTAACACTTAATTTAAAATAGATTAAACGGTTACATTTGCCGTTAAATAAACAATAAAACAACATAAAATGAAAACAATTTTTAAATTATTTGTAGCTGCATGCTTGGCTACATCTCTAATTACAACTACATCATGTGGTGGTAAAACAGAAAAACAATCAAACCCCGTGGTTGATAGTCTTTCTACCGATAATTCTAATCTTAAAGGTGAATTAAGTGAGAAAGAAGCTGCTTTACAAGATTTTGTAAATGGCTTTAACGATATACAAGCCAATTTAGATGAAATTAAATCAAAGGAAAAAATAGTTACAGGCGCTTCTCAAGGTGGCGATGTAAAAAGTAAGGAAGAGCAAATTAAACAAGATATCCAAAGTATCTACGATTTAATGGCTAAAAACAAATCACGTATTGCATCATTAAGCAAAAAACTTAAAACATCTAACACTAAAATAGATGGCTTAGAGAAAATGATTGCTGGTTTAGAAGCTCAGCTTAGCGAAAAAGAAGGTCAAATTACTGATCTGAAAAATCAATTAGAGCAAAAAAATATTGAGCTAAGCAACTTAACTACTAATTACACAAACCTTGAACAAGATAACCAAAGCAAAATACAACAACTTAATACTGCGTACTACATTATAGGTACAGGTAAAGAATTGAAAGCAGATGGTGTAACTGAAAAAGAAGGCGGCTTTATTGGTTTAGGTAAATCAATGGAAATTAAAAAAGATTTTAATAAAGATAAATTTACTAAAATAGACATAACCCAAGTTGTTAGCATTCCTTTGGGAGCTAAAAAAGTAAAAATCCTTACTAATCACCCAAGCAGTTCTTATAAATTGGTGGGCGAAAAACCGGTACAAAAAATCGATATCACTAACGCTACCGATTTTTGGGCTACTTCTAAATATTTAGTAATAGTTACTGAGTAATTTTTGTTGAAAGATATTTTTAAAAGGCCTTCGCATTCCGCGAGGGCTTTTTACTTTTACAGTTATTGAAAAATCTTCTCCAAATAGCACCAAGTATTTTTTCTAAACATGAGCTTGCTGCAAAGCATGCAGACTCTGTAGAAAGAAACGGAAATTACAATTTACTTGTTTTTCTTTTAATTTTTGTTTGTTGTGCGCTGGTTATATATGTTTACTTGCGTTTTTATAAAAAAACACTACAGGTTTTTTCGTCTATCGTAAGTTATAGTGCCTCACAGCAAGTACAAAGAGAGGGGCATTCTTTTATTAAATCATTTTCAATTTGCTTGTTTTTAATTTATATGGTTTGTGGCGGGCTTTTTTTTACGGATTTAAGTAATTATGAAGGTTGGTTTAAAAATGCTTCGGTTGAAATGATAAAAGTGATATCAATTATTTCGGTAGGAGTTTTAATTCTTTTTAAACGACTTTTAAATCAAGCGCTCGGGTCTATCATCAAAGAAAAAAATGCTACCGAAGATTTGTTTTTTCAATACGCATTTGGCATATATATAAGCGCATTAGTTATGCTTATTTGTTGCTTGTTGTTACATTACTCAAATATACCCCCTGCTTATTTATTTCCGGTAGGAATTAGCATTTTAGGGCTTGTTTATAGCATTAGGATAGTAAAAACCATGGTTTTTGGATATACTGTGTATGGTTTTTCGCTATTTCATTTAGTTTTGTATCTTTGCGCCGTTGAAATTATACCATTAGCTGTTTTTGTTAAAGTAATTGTAAATAGCTGATTGCTAAAAGGCTAACATAAATTTAAAGTATGGCAGTTAAAAAAAAGGCTATAAAAAAAGGTAAAATTACCGTTAAAAAAAGTAAGAAAACAGCCCGTAAGGCGTCAAAGCCAGCTGCTAAAAAAGCAACGACTAAAGCTAAAAAAACTCCGACCAAAAAAATTGTTTCCAAAAAAAAGAAACCGGTTGCAGTTAAAAAAATTACTTCTAAAAAGCCAGTTAAAAAAAACGTTAAGCCTGCAAAAAAAGTACTTGTAAAAAAACTAACTCCTAAAAAAGTAGAGAAAGTTGTTTTACCTAAACCAGTAAAAGAGCCTAAAATTGTTATTCCGCAAACCCCGCCTCAAGTTGTTTATCCTGATAAAAATGCCGTAAAAGCAAGGGTAAAAACACTTTTAATTTCTCAACCAAAGCCTGAGAATGAAAAAAACCCGTACCTAGAATTAGCTCGTAGACTAAATATTAAAGTTGATTTTAGACATTTTATTAAAATAGAAGGTATAACTTCAAAAGAATTCAGACAACAACGCATAAATTTAACCGAGCATAACGCTGTAATACTTACCAGCAGAAATGCCGTTGACCATTTTTTCAGAGTATGTGGCGAAATGCGCTACAATGTACCCGAAACCACTAAATATTTTTGTTTGAATGAGGCAACAGCTTATTATTTGCAAAAATATATTCAGTATCGTAAACGCAAAATATTTTTCGGAAACGGGACTATCTCCGATTTAGCTGAATCACTTCGTAAAAATAAAGAAGAGCATTTTTTACTGCCGGTGGCTGATGTGCATCGCGAAGAAAAAATAATCGACGTGCTTGATTTACTGAAACTACGCTATAAAAAAGCGGTTATTTACCGTACTATTAGTGCGGATTTAAGTGATTTAAGAGGTTCACTTAATTATGATGTATTAGTGTTCTTTACCCCTGCCGGAATTAAATCTTTAGCTAAAAATTTCCCTCATTTTAAACAAGGGGAGATTCGTATTGCTGCATTTGGTGCAGCTACTGCTGAGGCTTTACGTGCTCAAAAATTGCGTATAGATATTGCAGCACCAAACCCACAAACACCAAGTATGGTAATGGCTTTGGAAAACTACATTCGCGACGTAAACAAACGCTAATTTTTAATGCGCTTTACTTTTAAAAAAGAAGAGCGACTATACGGGCACGCTGCCCTGGAAAATGTTTATGAAAACGGTAGGCATTTACATGGCAACAATATTAAAATCCTTTTTCTTGAGGTTCCACAAAGTAATTTTCCTGTTTGCCGCGTAGTATTTTCTGTTCCAAAAAGGAATTTTAAAAAAGCGGTAGACCGTAATCTTATTAAACGAAGAATGCGCGAGGTTTATCGCAATCATAAACACATTTTATACGAGCATCTTGCCGAAAAACAAAAAAGCATACATATTTATCTTATGTACAGCTCTAAACAAATTATTTCTTTTGAGGAATTAAAGGAAAATGTGGTAGGGGCCTTGCAACTGTTAGCTAATAGAGTAAATTAAATATAAATCTTACCTTTATGGCAAGTAATTTTTATCATGACTAAAAGGCGTAAATTTTTTTTAGCAATAGGGCTTCCGGTTATTATTTCTGTAAGTATTATTTTGGCTGCATTTACCGAAGATTTATTTGAAGTAGCTAAAAACTTAGACATTTTTACTTCACTTTTTAAAGAAATAAATTTATATTATGTAGATGACACAAAGCCCGGCGAATTGATAAAAACGGCATCAGATGCTATGCTGAACTCGCTGGACCCATATACCGAATATTATACTGAAAATGATATCGAAGATTATAAAATAGTAACTACAGGGCAGTATGGTGGCATTGGTGCTGCCGTGCGCGAAATAAAAGATAAAGTACTAATTACGGAACCATATGAAAATTCTCCGGCATTAAAATCGGGGATAAAAGCAGGTGATGTTATCTTACAAATAAATGATATTGCTGTAAAAGGTAAAACATCTGATGAGATAAGTAAACTAATGAAAGGCCAATCGGGTACAGCGGTTAAGCTATTAATAGAAAGACCGGGAACTACAAAACCAATTGAATTTAATATTATAAGAGAAGACATTAAGGTAAAAGATGTGCCTTATTTTGGGATGATAGATAAAGAAATTGGCTACATAAAGCTTACCGGATTTACACCAACTGCTGCGGCAGAAGTTAAAGAGGCGTTTCTTAAACTTAAAAATGAAAACAATTGTAAAGCACTTATACTTGATTTGCGCGATAATCCGGGTGGATTGCTTACACAAGCAGTTGATATTGTAAATTTATTCGTAGAAAAAGGAACTGATGTGGCGGTTACTAAAGGTCGTGCTAAGGAGTGGACACAGGCTTTTAAAACAGTAAATAACCCTATTGATTTAACTATGCCTTTAGCTGTTGTGGTAGATAGAAATTCAGCTTCAGCTTCAGAAATTGTCTCAGGCTCATTACAAGATTTGGATAGGGCGATTATCATCGGTCAGCGTACTTATGGTAAGGGTTTAGTGCAACAAACCAAACCTCTTATTTACAATGCGCAATTAAAGGTTACCGTGGCAAAATATTATATCCCAAGCGGTAGATGTATTCAGGCCTTAGATTATTCGCACCGTAATAAAGATGGAAGTGTTGACCATGTTCCTGATTCGCTTATTACAGCTTTTAAAACTCGTAACGGAAGAATTGTATACGATGGCGCCGGTGTGTTACCCGATGTGCAAACCGAGCCACAAACCATGAGCGAAATTACATACGAGTTAATTGCTAAAAACTTAATTTTTGATTATGTAACCCAATACATAATTAAAAACCCAAAATTAAACGGAGACGCGCAAACTTTTACTATTAATGATAATGATTATAATGATTTTGTAACTTTTCTTAAAGACAAAGATTACAATTACAAAACCAATAGCGAAGAAGATTTAGAGTCATTAAAAAGAAGTGCTGAAAGCGATAAATATTTTACGGATATAGAAAACGAGTTTAATCAATTACAGAAAAAACTAATGGATAGAAAAAAAGATGACCTACAAAAGTTTAAACCTGAAATAAAACGCATGATAGAAGACGAAATTGTTTCTCGTTTTTACTTTTTAAGTGGAAGAGTTGCGGCTTCTATTAAATGGGATACAGATGTGCAGACTGCAATTAGCACATTAAGCAACGCTGATAAAACAAAAAGTATTTTAACTACCGTACAAAAAGCAACCAAACCTTTTAATCAAAATAAAAAGTTTTAGTGAAAAAAACCGGTTTGTTTTTCGGCTCGTTTAACCCAATTCATATTGGGCACTTGGCTTTAGCAAACTACATGGTTTCTTTTACCGATTTAGATGAAGTTTGGTTTGTTATCTCGCCACACAATCCGTTAAAAGATAAACAAAGTTTATTGGCTCAAAACCATAGGCTATATATGGTAAAACTGGCTGTAGAAAACCATCCTAAGTTTAAAGCCAGCGATATTGAGTTTAAACTTTCGCAACCATCGTATACTATAAACACCCTAACACATTTAAAAGAAAAGTATCCGAGGAAAAAATTTAGCCTTATTATGGGGATGGATAATTTGCAAAATTTCCATAAATGGAAAAACTACGAACAAATTTTAGATAAGCATTCAATTTACGTATATCCGCGTCAGTATAGCCATGCAGGTTCTTTTATAAACCACCTTAACATAAAAATTACAGAAGCTCCTGTAATGGAAATTTCGTCTTCTTTCATCCGTAAAGCCATCCTCGATAAAAAAGATGTAAGCTGTTTTATGCCCGAAAAAGTGGCGACTTACGTTAGCGAGATGAATTTTTATAAGAAGTAAATTTTACGTCTTAAATTGTTATTTTTGCGCCCATGAGTAATCAAGAAGATTTATTTAAAAACCTTATATCTCATTGTAAAGAGTACGGGTTTATTTTTCAGAGTAGTGAAATTTACGATGGACTAAGTGCTGTTTATGATTATGGGCAAAATGGTGTGTTGCTAAAAAACAACATTCGCCAATATTGGTGGCAAAGCATGGTGCAATTAAATGAAAACATTGTGGGCATTGATGCCGCAATTTTCATGCATCCAACAACATGGAAAGCAAGCGGACACGTAGATGCTTTTAGCGACCCGCTAATTGACAATAAAGACAGTAAAAAACGCTACCGTGCCGATGTGTTGATTGAAGAACACGTAGCTAAAATAGAGGCTAAAATTGAAAAGGAAGTTGAAAAAGCAGCTAAACGTTTTGAAGGCTTTGACGAAAAAATATTTCGTAGCACCAATGCCCGTGTTTTAGAGTATCAAAAAAATGTTGACGATATAAATGCACGCTTTAAAAAAGCATTAAACGAAAATGATTTAACTGAAGTAAAACAAATTATAGTTGATAGTGAAATTGTTTGTGCGGTTAGCGGAAGCAAAAACTGGACGGATGTTCGTCAATTTAACTTAATGTTTTCTACCCAACTTGGTTCTGTAGCTGGGGATAGTGATACTATTTATTTGCGCCCGGAAACGGCGCAAGGGATATTCGTAAACTTTTTAAATGTGCAAAAAACCGGACGCATGAAAATTCCGTTTGGTATTGCGCAAACAGGTAAAGCCTTTCGTAACGAAATTGTAGCTCGTCAGTTTATTTTCCGTATGCGCGAGTTTGAGCAAATGGAAATGCAATTTTTTATTCGCCCGGGCACCCAAAAAGAGTGGTACGAACATTGGAAGCAGATGCGCTTAAAATGGCATAATGCTTTGGGGATTGACGAAAAGAAAAAACGTTTTCACGACCACATTAAATTGGCACATTATGCTGATGCAGCTTGTGATATTGAATTTGAATTTCCATTTGGGTTTAAAGAATTAGAAGGAATTCATAGTCGTACCGATTTTGATTTACGTAACCATGAACAATTTTCAGGCAAAAAACAACAGTATTTCGACCCTGAATTAAACCAAAGTTATACTCCTTATGTAATTGAAACCTCTATAGGTTTAGATAGAATGTTTTTAGCTATCATGGCTTCTTCGTTAAAAGAAGAAAAACTAGAAGATGGATCGGAACGTGTAGTGTTATCAATTCCTGCCGCCTTAGCACCAATTAAAGTAGCTGTTTTCCCATTAATGGGAAAAGATGGCATGCCAGAAAAAGCGATGGAAATTATGAACATGCTGAAGCTTGATTATAATTGCTTGTACGAAGAAAAAGATAACATAGGCAAACGTTACCGCCGCCAAGATGCTATTGGTACACCTTATTGTATTACGGTAGACCAACAAAGTTTAGAAGACAACACAGTAACTATTCGCGATCGTGATAATATGAAACAAGACAGAGTTGCTATTGATGCTATACCTGCGCTTATAGCTGAAAAAGTTAGCTTAAAAAGCTTGTTGAAAAAACTGGCGTAGTCCCTAATTGGCTCTTATTGCATTTGTATTAAAGCGGTACCCTTTGCCGTGTATGTTTATAATCTCTAACGAGGGGTCATCCTTTAAGTACTTGCGTATTTTGGTGATGTAAACATCCATGCTTCGGCCACTAAAGTAATCGTCGTTGCCCCAAATGTTTTTTAAGGCCAATTCGCGAGGAAGTACATTATCTATATAAGCACATAATAAATGCAGTAATTCTGTTTCTTTAGGAGAAAGTTTTTGTTCGCCTTGTGGACCATATAATAAGCGTAGGTTGATGTCTAATTTATACTTACCAATAACAAAACTTGATTTATTTTCGATGTTTGCTTGTGTAAGCTGCGTTCTTTTTAAAATGGCATTTATTTTATAAATCAATAATTCAGAATCAAAAGGTTTGGTAATATAATCATCTGCACCGCACTGATAACCTGCCAATAAATCTTCTTTTAAAGATTTAGCGCTTAAAAACAGCAGAGGCATATCAGCTTTGTTTTGTTTTATTTCTTTTGCCAATTCAAAGCCATTCATATCAGGCATCATTATATCCAGCAAACAAATATCAAATACTTTTTTGTGGAAGGTTTTAAAGGCTTCAATTCCGTTTTTACACCAGCAAACATCAAAATCGTTCAGCTCTAAATAATTTTTCAGCAACTCACCAAAACCTTCATCGTCTTCGGCTAAAAGTATTTTGTGTTTTACTTTACTCATTAGGCAATTCAATTATAAACGTTGTTCCTATATCTAATTTCGACTCGGCTTTAATGGTTCCTTTATGTAATTGTATAATTTTATTTACAAAGCTTAAGCCTAGACCAAAGCCTTGTATGTTTGATTTTTTGTAATAATCAGAACGATAAAATTTTTCAAAAATACGCTGCAAATCTTTTTCTGCAACACCAATGCCTTTATCAGCTACTTCTATTTTTACAGATTGATTGTCTTTTGTAATAGTTATTTTTATCTCCGGATTTTCTTTAGAGAATTTTAAGGCATTATCAATCAAGTTAGAAAATACTTTATGCCATAAATCAGCATCACCTTTTATAATTATTTCTTTTGGTTCAAAATGTGTTTCAATGCTTGTTTTTTTATTTTCTAGTAAAAATTGCATTTCGCTTAAAGTTTGTTTACAGGTCTCAACTAAATCAAAAGGCTCGTTTTTAGCTTGGTAGTTATCCAGTAAAGCATTCATTAGTATTTGTTTCATATCCTCATGCAAACGAACACTCTGTTTTTTAATAGAAGAAGCCACTTTTTGTATTTGTGCGTCATCCATTTTAGCTTTTTTTCCTATCAGCATATCGGCGCCTAAAGAAATAGTGGCAAGGGGCGTTTTTAGTTCATGCGACATATGATTGATAAAATCATTCTTAACTTCTAGTAAATTTTTGTGTCTGATTAGCATACGAATGCTATAAATAAAAAGAAATAAAATAGCTGAAGTAAAAATAAGGGATAGCGTAAAAACCAACCAAACATTACCGTTTATGTAAGCAGCTTTTTCAGGAATAATAAGTACCAGACTAAGATTGCGCCCATATAAATCGTTTGGGTATAAACTTATTTTATAAGCCCCCCCACTGTCTGCAAAACCTTTACTGGTATAAAAAAGAGTACTATCTTTTTTATATAGTGCAAAATTAAAGGGGGCAAGTAAATGATTTTGTGCTAACTGTGTTGAAATAATTTTCTCTAACTCGGCGGGTTTTACAGAAACAGAATCGGGATTTCGTATTTGCATCATTTTTTCTATAATGATACCCACATTCTCTTTTTTATCATCTAGGATAACTAATTCGTTCTCAGAAAGAACAGGAGGTTCGGGCGCTTCAACTATAGCAATCGATTTATTTGACGGAGCAACGGGAGGAGTCGGAGGTGTGGCAGGTGTAGCGGGCAAATCAGGTAGTTCTGCCGCTGATGCAATTACAACGCTTTTACTTGATGTTTTCGTTCCATCTTTATTCTTTTCCATCTTTATTATAGTCTGAGTTTGTTTGCCCGCTCTTGCATCTACTCGTACTTCAATATTTTCACCTGATGAATATTTAATTATACGTTGTGTTGTATGGGAATTTTTTATAATACGAGTTCTTTTTTTTGGTTTTATAAGTGTATCGTATTTTATTTCGTTTCTAATAAAAGAAAAGTTTTCTTTCTCCTCAACTTGTTTCACAACTCCTTCTAAAGAAAGGTATACGGCTGCATTAAAGGCTTGTTCGTTTAATTGTAACGACCTGCGTATCCACCATGCCTGTATTACTATAATGCCAATCAGCATTACTGTAAATAAACCAATAACAGCAACAATGGTTTTGTTCTTCATCTGTAGCAAATGTAAAGCTATCACGGGTAGCTTCTTTAAACTTTAACTTTTCATTAACGTGTTTTAACCACACCTTAACTAAAGCAGGGTTCAACTCGCAATAGCTTTGTATCAATAAAAATAATTAAAATGAAAACAATAGCAAACAAAACAAAAATAGTACTGGCGCTTGCCATGCTTGCGTTAGGAGTAAACGCGCAAAATACTAAGATGAAAAAGGCTTGTATTAAAATGGTAAAAGAGGATAATGGCACGGTAACCAAAATAGATACTTGTGTAACAGCAGCTACCGATGCCGAGCTTCAACAAAAATTAGATGCTTTAGGTATAGCTGATATGCCCGAGTTGCCGGAGGTTCCAGCTGTGCCGTCTGTTTCGAGTACGCCTCCGGTAGCACCTACCCCACCGTCGTCTCCTAATGCAAGTGAAGGAGCACAACAGGTATCGGTTACCAAAACTATTATTATAGATGACGGTAACGATGATGCAAGTGGAAGTAGAAAAAAAGTGAAAGTGGTTTCTTCTAACGGAAAAGATGATCAGGTAATTGTAATGGATGAGAATGGAAAGATTATATCATCTGATGCAAATGGAACTTCAGCCAACGTAGTGATTAAGCATTTGAAAAAAGGAGAAAAGATGGATCCTGAAATGGAAAAAATATTAAAGGAAAATAATATTGATATAAAAAATGGTGGTGAGGGTAAACAAGTTATTATTAAAAACTCTAATGGAAAAGATGGGAAAACAAACAAAGATATAAAAGTGTATATATTTAAAAAAGTAGAAGTGCAAACACTTACCGATGCAGATAAAAAGCAATTGCCTCCGGATGTATCTAAAAGTATAGCAAAAGCAAATTTGTTTGATAATCTTAATATGGCACCAAACCCTACTGATGATGCCTGCAATATATCTTACACATCAAAAAGTAAAGAGCCTTTGCAAATAAAAGTATACGATGTAAATGGTAAAACAGTTTACACTGAAACCGATGCAAATGTAAACGAGCAAGTAAACAAAACGCTTTCATTGAAAAACTTGGGAGAAGGAACCTATTTTGTACACCTTGCTCAAGGAAAACAGTCGGAGATTCGTAAGATGGTTGTGGTTAAACAGTAAACTAATTATCCGATTTAATAAGGCATTTGGGCACGTTCCAAATGCCTTTTAATTTTTCGGAAGGAATGATTTGATTATTGCAATTTACATACAAACCTTGTGCGTTACGTTTTATGATGAAAACGCAACCGGCTTTTATTAGCCCAATAATTTTTTGTTTAATTTCTTCAACACTTAATTTTTTTACCTCATTGGCTAATGATAAAGCAATGTCGTTATTCTTTAAATCCATAACGGATGAAAGCGAATCGGATAACTCTCCATCCTCATCAAGTAAATGATTTAAAAATTGCTGATAATTAGCTTTTTCATGTGCCCTGCCAAGTTTGCGTAATTTTTTTGCTTTCACAAATTTGCTGAAATAAGCCATTGCAAATGTGTGTCTAAAAGCATCTAGCTTACCTCCGTTTTCAAAAGTATCCAATTGTTTTTGTTGTTTTACTTCTTTATAAACTGCATACATTTCTGCTTGGTGATTTTTTAATTTCACGGATGCAAATGGATGCCATATGGCCCAATATTTTTCGTATTTGCTTAAATTATGAAACGACTTGGTTTGTGCCAATATAGAAATTGGAAGAAGTGAAGCAAGTATATAAAGTAAAAAATAGGGAAGCTTCATTGTTTGGTAAAATTATCTGAAAATAAATGAATTTCTTCTATAAAAAATCAGAATAATTTTCTTCTTTTTGTCTCAATGAAATTTGGCCGATTAGAAAACATTGAAAACATCGATTTTAGCTTGCCTCCTGATCATATTGGCATTAAAAAAGTGCTTGGTAGTAAACGAAGCGAAAACATTGCTGCTTATGTAGGCACTGTAGTTTGGGCTGATGAGAATTTGGTAAAGAAAATATATCCTGATAGAGCAGGCTCTAAAAATTATGTGAAATATTATGGAAAACAATTTAACACAATTGAGTTAAATGCGACACACTATCGCATTCCCGATAAAGAAACCGTGAAGCGCTGGGCAGAAGCGGTTCCTGCTGATTTTAAATTTTGCCCTAAAGTGCACGAGTCTATTAGTCATACACAAAATATAAGTCAGTCTATTGAGTTAGCTCAAAATTTTAACGATACTATACAAGCCTTTGGAAATAAACTTGGAACTTCTTTTCTGCAATTGGCCCCTAGCTTTAGTACAAAAGGATTAAATTATTTATTAGATTTTTTAGATGGCAGCCCCATTAGAAAATTAGCTATAGAGCTGCGCCACGAAAGTTGGTTTGAAGAAGGAAATGAAGAATTTAAAACACTGTGTAATTATCTGTATAAAAACAACATCTCGCTTGTTATAACGGATGTAAGTGGCAGAAGAGATGTGTTGCACCAACGCCTAACCAATAAAACAGCCTTTATTCGTTTTGTGGCTAACGATTTGCATTCTACTGATTACATCCGTTTAAATGAATGGGTACAACGCCTTAACACTTGGATACAACAAGGATTAGAAGAATTTTATTTTTTTATCCATAGCCCAGATAAAGGTTTAACCCCCGAACTGGCTATTTATTTTATTAATAGAATGGATAAAGTAGCAGATCTAAAAATAAAACCACCTAAAATAAAAACTAATGAGGGTAGTCAACTTGATATGCTATAATCGTTGACCAATTTTTACAACCATTTGATTTTTCCAACTGGCAAAAGTGCCTTCAATAATTTTTTTGCGAGCCTCGCTTACCAACCACAAATAAAAAGTAAGGTTATGTACACTGGCAATTTGCAAGCCTAACATTTCATCGCAGGCAAATAAATGGCGTAAGTAAGCTTTGGTATATTGTGTATCGGCAAAGCAATCACTTTCAGCATCAATGGCAGAAAAATCACTTTTCCATTTCTCGTTCTTTATATTGATAATGCCATTGCGTGTAAATAACAAACCATGACGCGCATTACGTGTAGGCATCACACAATCCATCATATCAACCCCTAAAGCAATGCTTTCTAAAATATTCACTGGTGTGCCCACACCCATTAAATAACGTGGCTTATCTTTAGGTAAAATTTCACAAACCATATCCGTCATTTCATACATCATCTCGGCCGGCTCTCCAACCGATAAACCACCAATGGCATTTCCACTCAAATTTCTTGAAGCAATATATTCAGCAGATTGTTTACGCAAATCAGGATAAACACTTCCTTGTACAATTGGGAATAAACTTTGTTCATAACCATATTTATCAGAGGTGTTATTAAAACGTGCAATACAACGGTCGAGCCAACGATGTGTCATGTGCATAGATTTTCGTGCATAATCCAATTCGCAGGGGTAGGGTGTACACTCATCAAAAGCCATCATAATATCGGCGCCAATAGTGCGCTCAATGTCCATAACACGTTCCGGCGAAAACATATGTTTAGAGCCATCAATGTGCGATTTAAAGGTTGCACCCTCTTCTGTAATTTTTCGTTGTGCAGATAGCGAAAATACTTGGTAACCCCCGCTATCAGTAAGTATAGGTTTATCCCATCCGTTAAATTTGTGTAAGCCACCTGCTTTTTCAAGCACATCAATACCAGGACGTAAATACAAATGATAAGTGTTTCCTAAGATTATTTGAGCTTTAATATCATCTTTTAATTCGCGCTGATGAACAGTTTTAACTGTACCCGCCGTACCAACCGGCATAAAAATAGGCGTTTCAATAGTGCCGTGTGCCGTTTCAATAAGTCCTGCACGTGCTTTTGATGATGGGTCGTTGTGTTGTAAAGTAAATTTCAAACTTAAAATTGTTTAATGATTTCTGAATTAATTTCCTGTAAAGAGTGTAGTGTTACATCTGCAATGCAAAACTTTTTATTGTTTATATTGTGTTCTTCAGGAATGCCAATAACGTTCATTCCTGCCGCTTTTGCTGATATAATACCGTTTAATGAATCTTCTATAACTAGACAATCGTTTGGTTTTGTGTTAATGGCTTCAGCACATTTTAAAAATACTTCGGGGTGTGGTTTCCCATAAGTAAGGTGTTCGGCAGATTGTAGGTGTTTAAAATAACTTTCTATTTTTAAAACACTTAGCACACATTTAATTAGTTTTTCGGATGATGAAGTTGCTAATGCAATAAGCATTTTTTGTCCTGCAATAACATCTAATGATTGTTGCAAGCCTTTCATGGGTTTACCCTCTGCTGAAATTAATCCACACAAATGGTCTTCAATGTTTGTTCTTACAAGCTCTTCGTCTTTTGTAAATGGTGTTTTGTTGTTCCAAAAAGAAATTACTTGGTCTATGCGCATGCCTGTGGTGACGCGGCAATCGTTATCGGTAAACGGTAATCCGCTGGCATTAAAAACACGTATCATAGCACGTCTCCAAAGCGGCTCCGAGTCTATAATGACACCATCCATATCAAAAATAACCGCTTTAGGCATTGTTAATTACTTTGTTTAATTTTTGCAAAGGTAAAACAATTAATGTAGGCTGGGCTGCGTAACTTCGCGCCTATATGCCCATTATAGATTTTCAGAGTATTGGTTTTTGGTTGGTAGCTTGTTTTGCGCTGGTTGCTTTACATCAAATAGCGGTATATTTATTTTTGTATGGTAAAATCGCTTTTTATAAAGAAACTGAAGCATCCAAAAACACAGAGCAACCACCTGTTTCAGTAATTATATGCGCTAAAAACGAAGCAGATAATTTAACCGAATTCCTTCCTAAATTTTTAACTCAGGAGTATACTAAGTTTGAAGTAATTGTAGTAAACGATTGCAGCTATGATAATACTGATGATGTTTTAAGAGAGTATGCTAAAATTTTCCCTAACCTGCATATCATCACCATTAAAGAGGATGATTATTATAAGCATGGTAAAAAATTCGCCTTAATGGTTGGTATAAAAGGAGCGAAGTACGACCACCTTTTATTTACCGATGGAGATTGCTATCCAAAAAGCGAACACTGGATTAGTGAGATGGTGAAGGGCTACACATCAGGAAAAGAAATCGTAATAGGTTATGGGCCCTATCGTACAGAAAAAACCTTTTTAAACAAGCTTA
>JABDCR010000049.1 GCA_013288015.1 Bacteroidota bacterium
TTTGAAATTAGTAACGACGACAAAGAAACTACAGAATCAACCGACGAATATCGTTCCTCTCAAATCTATAATTATAAAATAGATAAAAAATATATACAACCTGAGCCCTGGATTGTCTAGATTAAAATTAGTGTAGACACGCTTATACGTATGTTATAAAACAAGGTTACATTTTTTTACAAACTCTACTTGTTCATAGGTATATTGATTTTTTTGAAGCTTTTTTGCTTTTCCCTACGTATAAATGGGAGTGTGTTTATATGAACGAATTTATCCTAAAAACAAAAATAGAATATAAGTTATGAGTTTAAAAAGTTTAAACAACAAAAATATTTTCAGTTATGAAAACAAAAAAGCTACTATTAATGTGTGCTTTAGGCCTTGTGCAATGCACTTGGGCACAAGCACCAGTAAGCTCTTCGTCATTGACGATTAGCGGGGAAAAAGCCGACGAGCAGAAAGCCCGTGAGTTTTTTATTCAACATAATTTTAATCCAAAAGATTATGATGAGTATATTACGTCCTGGAGAAAAGAATATGTCAATTTTTCTCAAAACAAGCCAATTGTCCCCCCACCCTCACCCATGGCAGCTTGTACAAATATTGATTTTGAGCAGGGCAGCTTAAATGGGTGGACATTATCAACAGGTTATCACCCTCTTTTTAACTCTATTGGTTGTTGCCCTATGGCAGGTGGCTCTCAAGCTATAACGTCGGGTACAGGAACAGACCCATTTGGCTTATTTCCTGTAGTTTGCCCCGGGGGAAATTTTTCTATGCAGCTTGGTGATGCTTTAACAGGCGGACATGCCGACCGCATAGAACAAACATTTTTAGTAACTAATGCCAATAGTAACTATAGTTACAAGTATGCCGTAGTACTCGAAGACCCGGGGCATCCTGTAAGTCAGCAGCCTGCTTTTACCGTAGAGATGTTTGACTCATTAGGAAACCAAATTCCTTGTACCTATTATGATGTAGCTGCCGGACAAGGCATTCCCGGTTTTCAAGCTTCCACCGTTCAATCTGACGTGGTTTTTAAACCTTGGACAACTGTTGCCGTAAACCTTACTGCTTATGTGGGGCAAAATGTTACCATACGCTTTACAACCTACGATTGTGCTTTGGGTGGACATTTTGGTTATGCTTATATAGATGGGGCTTGTCAATCGTTTCAAATTATTCAAAACAATACGCTTTGTTCTAATAGTACAGCCCAGTTATGTGCTCCGGCAGGTTTTGCAGCCTATAGCTGGAGTGGCCCCGGTATTTTAAGTGGTGCAGGTACGTCTTGCGCGACTATTAATGCAGGCGGAATGTACAACGTGTTGCTTACTACAGTTACAGGTTGCTCATCTCCTATTAGTTTTAGTGTAACCAGTGTACTGGCACCTACCGCTTCTTTTACTACTGCAAACCTATCATGCAGTAATCAATTAACATACACAAATACATCAGTAGGAACAGGACTTACTTCTTTTTGGAATTTTGGTGATGGGGCGACATCTGCTATAAACTCACCAACCCACACTTATGCAGGTGTAGGAATTTTTACAAACACATTAATTGTTTATTCAACAAATGGTTGCAGTGATACAACATTACAGAATGTAACCGTTTTTCCTAAACCAAACGCACAGTTTATTTTTAATCAGGCTTGTGCCACCAACACAGTAAATTTTAATAACTACTCTACAGTTGCCAATGGAACAATTACTTCAAACAAATGGGCCTTTGGAGATGGAGGAACTTCTTTACTTACAAATCCATCTCACGTTTATGCAACTGGAGGCAGTTATAACGTACAACTTACCGTAATAGACAACAACACTTGTAAAGATAGTTTGGTAAAAGTAACCGCCATATATAATTTACCAATCACTAGTTTTAATGCACAAGCTGTTTGTCAGGGAAATAGTACCGCATTTAACAACACATCAACTGTTATAGGTTCAACACTAAGTAATTATTCCTGGGATTTTACAAGTGATGGAATTATTGATAATGCTACACAAAATCCATCTACTATATATCCTGCCAGTGGAACTTATTCTGTAACACTACAAGTTACCAGTGCACAAGGTTGTGTAAATGCAATTACCAATACCGTTATGGTTAACCCTAACCCAACAGTGTTATTTACGGTTAATAATGCTTGTACAGGTAGTAATTTTGCTTTTGCTAACAACTCAACTGTGGCAAATGGAAACATTACACAAAGTAATTGGAGCTTTGGTGATGGAACAAACTCTACACAAACTGTACCTCAGCACATATACTCCCCGGCAGGCATCTACATAGTTACATTAACTGAAACAAGTAACTTAGGTTGTATTTCAAGTTTAAATCAAAATATTACAGCATATCCAAAACCAGTTGTGAATTTTTCTGCCAATGCGGTTTGTCAGTTGCAAGCAAACGCTTTTAACAACACATCTACTGTTGCAAGCGGAAGTATTTTAACCTGGGCTTGGGATTTTACCAGTGATGGAATTATTGATAACACTACACAAAACCCTAATTATACCTACTCACAAGGAGGAAATTTTAACTGTACATTACATGCTACAACCGATATGGGTTGTAAAGATTCTATTACAAAACCAGTTACCGTTTACCTAAACCCTACTGCAAATTTTACTTCTCCTTCGGTTTGTAATGGGGCTGCTATGCAATTTACCGATGTATCTACTTCGCAAAACGGCACTATTACCGGATGGGCTTGGGATTATACCAGCAACGGTACTTTTGATAGTAACACACAAACTGCGAGCACAACATATCCTTCATATGGAACATATTCTGTAACGCTGCAAGTAACAAGTTCATTAGGTTGTTTAAGCAGTGTAACGCATACTGTTATAGTAAATCCAAATCCTACGATTACGTTTTCGGTTAACAACGCTTGTGCGGGCAGTAATTTTACTTTTGTAAATAATTCTACCATTGCAGCAAATGGCAACATAGTGCAAAATAGCTGGAACTTTGGCGACGGAACTTCTTCTACTCAAGTAACACCTCAACATAGTTATGCAACAGCTAACACGTATAATATTACATTAACAGAAACAAGTAATTTTGGTTGTATTTCAAGTTTTAGCCAACCTGTTACAGCTTATCCTAAACCAATTGTAAGTTTTATTACTAACCCGGTTTGTCAAGCACAAGCAAGTACTTTTACTAACGCATCTACTATTGCAAGTGGTAACATTGCATCTTATGGTTGGGATTTTACAAGTAACGGTTCGATAGATAACACCAATCCAGACCCGACTTATACATATAGTCAAGGTGGAAGTTTTAACTGTACGCTTCATGCAACATCAGATAAAGGTTGTGTAGATTCTGTTACAAAAGCAGTTACCATTTATTATAATCCAACAGCAAATTTTAGTGCACCGTCTACTTGTAATGGCACAGCAGTACAATTTACAGATGCCTCTACTTCGCAAAATGGTGTTATAACAGTATGGGATTGGGATTTTACAAGCGACGGTTCAATTGATAATCTATCTCAAAATCCAACCAACACCTATGCCAATGCAGGGTTATTTTTAGTAACCCTGCAAATACAAACTAATTACGGCTGCGTAAATATTATTAAAAAATCGGTGCGCATAAATGCAACACCTATTGCAGATTTAGCTATAACGCACCAAAAAGGTTGTCCGGATAATATGTGTGTGGGCATGGTAAATAATTCAAGCATATCGGGAGGTGTTATTTCTCATTGGTTATGGAATTTTGGAGATAATACAACATCAACACAGAACTCTCCAACACATTGTTTTAAAACCGGTTTGTATAATGTAAGCTTAACTGCCACATCAGATAGCGGATGTAGTTCATCTTTCACTTTAAATAATGCTATTACCGTGTGGCCTAAACCAGTTGCCGCTTTTGATTATACACCGAAAGATGTAGATGTTTTAGACCCAACCGTAAGTATAGTAAACCAAGCACAAGGAGCTACAAGTTATTTGTACTTTATTTCAGACGGATATGTTGTTGCGGGACATCCAAGTTTTAGCCACACCTTCTCCAGCGAAACACCTCAAAACTATACAGCCCTGCAAGTAGTTACAAATAGCTACGGTTGCAGAGATTCGGTTGAACACACTATTATTATAAACCCCGGATTTACATTTTATATACCAAATGCTTTTACACCAAATAGTGATGGAACAAACGAAATGTTTAAAGGAATTGGTATCGGTATAAAAACTTACACCTTAATGATTTTTGACCGTTGGGGTGAATTAATCTTTCAATCAGATGATTTAGAAAAAGGCTGGGATGGCACTTTTAAAGGCAAAGGCGGTGAAGTTGTACAAGAAGGCGTATATGTTTGGAAAGTGCAATTAAAAGATGAAAGAAATAATGAGCACGATTTTAACGGAACCGTTTCTGTAATAAAATAATAAACAAAAAAGCCACTGCTCTTTAAAGAGTAGTGGCTTTTTCATAAAATGACTTTATCTTAAAATGGTAAAAAAACCTTTAAGTGTTTTAGTCTCATTATTGTTGTCGCAATCGGCATTATATGTAAGTATATAAAAATAAGTGCCGTCATCACAGGTAGGACTCCAAATACATCTAGTATCATTGCTTTCATAAATTTTTGTACCCCATCTATCATAAATATAAAGTTGCATAGTGGGAAACTGATATACACCAAAATCTATAAAATCGTTTTTGCCATCATTATTTGGTGTAACAATATTAGGTAAGGCATCAACATAAGTTACTTGTTTAACAGTAACATTAAAACTATCATTAGCTGTACAAGTTGTATTCATTGTATAAATAACCCAATAATGTCCTGCACTTATATTGTGCCGAGGAGAATTAAATCCATCACTCCATAAATAAGAAATAGCTCCCGGATAAGTTGCATTAATTGATACAGATGATTGATTACAAATGGCAGTATCTTTAAGTATATTAATTACAGGCGATGTATTGTAAGCCACAGTAACGGTATCTTTACTTTTACAACCTTGATTATTGGTAACAGTTACTACATATATACCCGATGTGTTTACAGTAATACTTTGTGTGTTTTGTCCGGTTGACCAATAATAATTTGTATACCCTGTACCCGCATCAAGCACATCGGGTGTTGTTGTATTACATTGGATAACATTAGGAATTACAGGTTTAATAATAGTACCTGTACTAACATGAAAAGTATCTATTACCGTACAATTAGAATTATAGCCATTTATATATACCGTAACATAATAGGTACCACTATTATAAATATAATTTGTTGTTGCATAGTATCCGCTACTTCCACTACTCCAAGTGTAATAATTATTGTAGTTATTTGGTACGCCCGCATTTAACTGATAAGGAAATAAATTTGAAGTACATAAAACAATATCCGTATCGTGATATGTGTTACCATAAGGATAAATCTGTATATCAATGCTGTCTGTTGATTTGCAACCATTAGCAGAAGTTACGGTTTCCCAATAAATGCCGGATGTGTTGACTGAAATACTTTGCGTATTAGCGCCTGTTGACCATTGATAAGAATTAAAATAGCCACCATTTAATGTTATGGGATAAGACAATGGTCCGCAAATTGCCTGATCGCTTCCTAAATTAACAGATGGAGACTGATTAAAAACAATCGTAAAACTATCTCTTACTACACATCCACCTGCAAAATGTATATCTACCCAATATAAACCTGAGTTATAAATGTATTGCACGGGTGAATTATATCCATTATTCCATAAATAACTTTGTGCACCTTGCACATAAGCATTTGCATAGTAATTATAATAATAATATGGGCTACAAATAATTGTGTCTTTTAAAACATGTACGTTAGCAGGATTAATAACTGAAACAGTAAAAGTGTCTGCCTGAGTGCAGCCGCCCGTACTGGTAACTTTAACCCAATATGTACCCGGATTACTTATAACAATAGAACTGGTTGTGGCGCCCGTTGACCACAGATAATGCGCATAATTACCAGCACTTACTGTGTATGGTGTAAAAGAATTACAAAAAGCAGCATCCGGAATATGTGGACGAGTAGTATCTAAAACAACATTAAATATATCTGTTATAATACAGCTTCCTCCATTTACATAAATATTAAGAGTAGTAGGCCCAGGATAATAATCGCTATATGTTGACCCTCCAGGAAAATTATTCCAATAATAAGTGTTATTATTTCCGGGAATGTTTTGTGCGGTTAATTGAATTGGTAAACTGTTAGCACTACACAATGAAGTATCAAATACATTAAACGCGTTTGAAGCAACAACTAATACTTTAACGCTATCAGATGCTTTACACCCTGCTGCAGAAGTTACCGTAACAGAATAGGTGCCTCCACTACTAACCGAAATTGTATTTGTAGTTGCGCCTGTTGACCAATGATAAGTAAAACCACTGCTTGCACCTGCATTATATATAATTGGCTGAGTTATAGTACCACATATAACTGTATCATTTCCTAAGTTTACACTTGGTACAGGTTTTACATTAATTATTTGCGTAACAGCACTTCCACAAGCACCTACCCCATTCGAACCATTAACTGTATATGTTGTATTGCTTGTTGGTGTAACCGTTATAGAGCTGGTGGTTTCTCCAGTACTCCAAACATAATTAGTTGCCCCATTAGCTGTTAAAACAACCGGAGACCCTACACATACCGGATTACTTGAAGCTGATACACTAATATTTGGAGGAGTGCCTGTACCTTGTGTTAATGTATAATACAATACAGGAGAAGAACAGCCTGTATTTGTAGTAGTAGTTAATGTATAATTACCTGCTACATTGGTTACTAAGTTTGGAGTACTTCCTGTAACCGGACCAGCCCAATTATATGATGCCATACCCGGAGGGCCATACAAAACAGCGCTACCTCCATTACATAAAGCATTTGAAGCAACAATTTGATTACTATACGAATTGCAACTGGCATCAATATAAGCATAACCAAAATGTGCACCTCCGCCACAATCACTTACAGTAAATTCAACTGAAACCGTATGATTTACAATCGATGATAAATCTAATGTTACTGTAGTCCATGGCTTATAATATACCGTTCCATCAACAGTAGAAGATGTCCAGCCGATTAAATTTCCTTGGTTGGCGCCTGCTGCAGAAGCTGTAAATTGAGTGCAAGGAACTATTTGCCCGGTGTTTAAATCTGTAACACTAACCTCAAAATAAGATGCAGCTGATATCGGATGCCCACCATCTTGTAACACGGCCGCAAACTGATAGGTAAAAGAAGTATTGGAAGCACTAACTACAAATGACTGTGTTGCTTGTTCCATTTTAAGGCCACACATAGAATGATTCATTAACAAAGAGTACGAGCCTCCTAATGGCGCAGGAGCTACAACAGGAAAACCACCAAAATGATCGACACCATTTGTACATGGCCCCGGACTACAATCAATAGTGTTACAACTACAAATTCCAACTGTATTAACTGTTGTAGTTGAAGCAGCATTTACTACCTGATATAAACCACCACTACCGCCAGGCGTTATACAAGTAGGGCAAGGTAAAAGACCCGACGCATTACCAACATTCATTGTCCAACCATTTGTGGTTCCATCTTCAAAACCCACATTATTACACCCCGACATAACTTGTGGAGGGGGCGCTATTGTTTTATTAACATAAGTACCGTTTGCAATAGCATCCTGCTGCTTTTTTAATTGCTGATGTAAAATATCATTAAGCTTTTTTAATTCCCATTCTTGCGTGCCATTTTTTCTTGATTCTTCAAGCATTTGAAAAATCTTCTCCTCGCTTAAATAACCGGAAGGATATGAAATAGAGCGTATCTGTGCTTTTAAATTTATTGTTACAACTATGTTTAATAATAAAAATGTTGTGACTAGTAAAAAGGATTTCTTATTCATGTAAGTGGTTTAATTTTTTTCAAATTTAACAAAATTTTACACTTCTTTATTCTAGTGATTGGGAAATAAAAAAGCCGCTACACAAAAATGCAGCGGCTCTAAATTATATTATACTTATTATTTTACGACTTGAGCTGCTTCTAAAGAAACATTAATGGTAACATCTTCACCAATTCCAAGAGAAGTACCAACACCAAAATCTTTACGATTAATTACCATTTTACCTTCAAAACCTGCTGTGTTAATTTTGTTACCATCTTGCTCTTCCATTTTAGAACCTAAATAGTTAAATGATAAGCTAGCATCTTTAATAACACCTTTCATGGTAAGTTTACCTTTTGCAATATATCTAAACTCAGCACCCATTGTAGTATCTTTTACAATTTCAGATGCTTCAAATGATGCTTTTTTAAATTTAGCAACATCAAAAAACTCAGGCTTATCTTTTAAATGACCATCGCGCATTTCGCTTTGTGTATTTAAAGAAGCCATATCTAACTGAACAAATATTTTTGGACCATTAGCATTTTGTAAGTTAACATAACCACTATCAATATTTACAGATCCTTTTGTGCTTGATATAACGTGTACTACGCTAAACTCAACCGAGCTATGAGAGCCATCTACTTCAAAGTTTCCGTTTAATTCGCTTACATCTTTAAAAGAAGCATTCATAATGCTATCGCATTGTGATTTGCTTGTGCAAGTAAATTCTTTACCGTTAATGTTACATTTTAAAATTTCTTCTTTAACCATTTTTCCACTTTCAACAACTGCTATATAAGGCGCAATTACTAAAGATACGATTGACATTAATTTGATTAAGATGTTCATTGACGGACCAGAAGTATCTTTAAAAGGATCTCCCACAGTATCTCCTGTTACAGAAGCTTTGTGTGGCTCAGATTTTTTATAGAACATTTCGCCATTAATCATTACACCTTTTTCGAATGATTTTTTAGCATTATCCCAAGCACCACCTGCGTTACTTTGGAAGATACCCATTAACACACCACTAACAGTTACACCTGCTAATAAACCGCCTAACATTTCAGCCGAACTTGCATCAGGAAACATTCCTTTAAATCCAAATCCAACAATAAGTGGAGTAAGTAAAGCAATTGCACCGGGCAGTATCATTTCGCGAATAGAAGCTTTAGTAGAAATAGCTACGCATTTTTCATATTCAGGTTTTGCTTTGTATTCCATAATACCCGGAATTTCGCGGAACTGACGGCGAACTTCTTGAACCATATCCATAGCTGCTTTACCAACTGCCTGGATACATAATGCAGAAAAAATAAACGGAATCATGCCACCAACAAATAAAGCCGCAAGAACAGGAGCCTTATAAATATTAATTGCATCGATGCCTGCAACACCAACAAAGGCTGCAAATAAAGCCAATGAAGTTAACGCTGCAGATGCTATTGCAAATCCTTTTCCGGTTGCTGCTGTAGTGTTACCTACTGCATCTAAATTATCTGTACGCTCACGAACTTCAGGAGGTAATTGGCTCATCTCTGCTATACCGCCTGCATTGTCGGCAATTGGTCCGAAAGCATCGATAGCTAACTGCATAGCCGTAGTTGCCATCATACCAGCAGCAGCTATAGCCACACCATATAATCCAGCACAAACATAAGAACCCATAATGCCTGCTGCCAAAGTTAAAATAGGAATAACAGTTGATTTCATACCAACCGATAAACCACCAATAATGTTAGTAGCATGTCCTGTAGCTGATTGTTGAATAATTGATAACACCGGTTTTTTACCCATAGCTGTGTAGTACTCAGTAACTATACTCATAATAGCTCCTACCACAGTGCCTACTAAAATAGCACCAAATACACCTGCTTTAGTAAATACTAGGCCTCTTAATTCAATATTGCCATCAGGTAACATCCAGTTTACAACAAAGTAAGAAGCTATAACAGTAAGAATCATTGAAGACCAGTTACCCATATTTAAGGCATTTTGTACGTTTGCTTTATCATCTTTAATACGAACAAAGAAAGTACCTACGATAGAGAAAATGATACCAAGACCACAAATTATCATTGGCAATAAAATTGGAGACATGCCACCGAAATTATCTTTAACTGTAATTTCTTGACCTAACACCATAGTTGCTAAAATAGTAGCCACGTAAGAACCAAATAAATCGGCCCCCATACCGGCTACGTCACCTACATTATCACCTACGTTATCGGCAATAGTTGCAGGGTTACGAACGTCATCTTCTGGGATACCAGCTTCAACTTTACCCACTAAGTCAGCCCCAACGTCAGCTGCTTTAGTATAGATACCACCACCTACACGTGCAAATAATGCAATAGACTCAGCGCCTAAAGAGAAACCTGTTAAAACCTCGATAGCTGTTTTTACAGTATCAGCACCTAAGCCAGCAAATATTGATAAGAAAGCTATAAATAAACCACCTAAACCAAGCACCGCTAAACCAGCAACACCTAAGCCCATTACAGTACCACCTGTAAAAGATACTTTTAAAGCTTGTTTTAGGCTAGTACGTGCTGCTTGTGTAGTACGAACGTTAGCTTTAGTAGCCACTTTCATACCAATATAACCAGCGGTAGCCGAAAATACAGCACCTATAATAAAGGCGATTGAAATTATCCAGCTTGAGTGAATTTCTTTACCGTTAACTTCGTGGATTGTGCCTGAATATGCTAACAATGCTGCTGCAAATACTACAAAAACACCCAACACTTTCCATTCTGCTTTTAAAAATGCCATAGCACCATCGGCTATATAACCGGCAAGTTCTTGCATGTTTTTGTCGCCAGCATCTTGCTTACTAACCCAAGCAGATTTGATGGCCATTACTAATAATCCTACTATACCAAGGGCAGGGACCAAATAAATTATCGATTCGTTCATATTTTTTAATTAAATATTGAGGGGGGCAAAACTATAAATTATCTGTTAAATATCAAACCCTATTTAATTAATTGATAATAAGGCCAGTTGACCTTTATTTTAGGCATTTTCAGCCTATTTTTAACAACAAAACCTGATAAAATTGGTTTTTGAGGCTGCATAAGTGGCTTTTTAACAAAAACGTGGGTTTACACTAACAAGGGTGGAGTATATTATTGGTAGGTTTCCATTTATATAAAGTGTTGTAGCAACATATATACATAGGGCTTTTGCTACTACTACAACACTATACATGTTTACTTTAATATATATTCATTTATATAAAGTGGTGTTGCAATATATATAGATAGGGCTTTTGCTACAACAACAACGATATATATTATTTTTTGTACTTACTTATTACTGCTTGCATAGTGGTGTTGTAGTAGCAAAGTGCATAGCAAATTAAGTTGCTACACCACTATTTATAGTTATTTATATTAATGTATATAACTTGTACTTTGAGCCAAAAGTGTTGTAGTAGTAACAAAGTGTATAGCAAATTGGGTTGTTACAACACTTTTTTGGAAAAAAACACGATATGCTTATTTAAAACAAGCCCAAATCTTTAGTGGCAATAAAACCTTCGTTGCCGTTAGCCAATTGTATGGCGGTATAATCGCCATTAACACTTAACACATTTACTTTTGTGCCTTCATGCAGATTAAACTTGGTTTTTGCGGTTGCATTTGGTTCTGGTAAAACTGCCACCTCTTGCGATATAATAATTGCCTGTGTGTTTTTATGTAATTCGCGTAAAGCAGCATAACCTATAACCATAGAAAACACAAAGCCAATAACAAAGAAACTGCCAGTCCAAAAACCAACCCGTTTTAGCACCACATTGCTTGTTATTGAAAACAGGATAAAAAACTTGGCAGCTAACAACAAACAGATTATGGTAACATAAGCCCAACCTGTTGTACTAAATAAACTATACAAACCTGTTTTAATGGTGTTGGCAAAAAAGTTTTCTTTAGAATCTATTTTGTCTATAACCTTACTGTTGGCGATACGCAGGTTGTTTGTAATATCACCATCGGTTGGGTTTAGTTTTTTAGCCAATTCATAATTATAGATAGCCTTTCCTAATTGATTATCTTTAAAATAAGCATTAGCTAAATTGTAATGCAGAGCCGAAGACGTGATGCCTTCTTTTAAAATAATTTCGTAATAATTAATTGTTTTTTTATACTCCTTTTTATTGTAGGCAGCTACGGCACTATCTTGTACATTAATGTTGCTAAATAGGGATGTACTACTTAGTAAACACAAAAACAGTACAACAGTTTTAATTTTTACTTTTATATTTTTACCCCGTTGTGCCAACTCGTTTTCAATTTTGGTAATTAAATCTATTGTATTGTTGTAAACCAAACCTAAATCTTTTTCGGCAGCGGCAGGCGCATAACGCGCATATTCGCAATCGTTTAGTGTAGTTATTAACGTGCTGATGGTTTCGGTACTGACAAATTTTTTCATCAGGTTTTCAGTAATCGTATCTTTAGATAAATCGGCAACAGGTATATTTAATTTATGGCTTAAATAATTATTAAGTGCTGTGTGTACTTCGTTATAAAAATCATCTTGCTTGTTTTCATTTTTTAGTTTCTCAGCTAAAGCTAATTGCTTACGAGCAATTTTTATAGCACGTTTTTGTTTTACACCCACTACATCGCTTTGCGATTTTAAATAATTATTACGTGCAACCAAAAATCCAACAAACAAAAACGTAATTAAACCTAACAAGCTAAAATGTTTCCACGAAGAGAAAAATTCTTCATCAGCCGCATGTAATTTTAAATCGCCTGCTTTTATGTAACGTATATCATTCTCTTGAGTTTGAATTTCGTGTTTAGGATTATATACTTGGGCATTACCAACCGAGTTCGGGTCAGCCGCATCTACCGTAATTTTTATTTCAGGCGAAGGAAGTGTGATATATTGTTTTTTCTCTACATCAAAATAGCTGAAGTTGATGTCTTTTAATATAAACTCACCTTGTTTGCGTGGGATAACTAAATACTCATAGGTTTTTGTACCACTAACACCGCCTGTTGTAGAAACAGTTTCGTTTACCTTAGGCTCGTAAGTCTCAAAACCATCGGGGAAATTAATTTTTGGTGTAGATACTAAACTGATATTTCCTTTACCACTAATGGTTAGCTTAAGATTTAAACTCTCGTTAGCTTTTACTTTATTGTGGTTTAATTTTGCGTTAAACGAAAAATTGCCGACCGCTCCGGTAAAATTATCAGGCTTCCCGGCTTCAGGCAAAGGTTGCACATCAATAGTTACAGGTTTGCTTTTTAACTTAACAACCACATCTTGCCCTCCACCACCAAAAAACTGATCGAAAATAGATTGTTGTTTTTTTGCTCTAATACGCACTACCCAATCTAGTTCAATTGGATCGATAGTTAATTTACCCGTACGTTGCGGAAATAAATAGGTTTGACTAAACTCAACTACACCATAAGAAACGCCATCTAAATTTTCTGTATTGATAGGAAGATTGCCTTTACGCTCTTCTGCCTTAGACCAAAATCCATCAAAGCTTGGCAGTTTGCCATTTTGCATACCGCGATGTGTAACATTTGTGCGTGCGTAAATTTTTTGTGTAACAATTATTTGTTCGCCCAAATAGCATTGCTTTTTGCTAACGTAAGTTCTAACAAATAAATCTTCGGCACTTACACCTTGTGATTGTTGTGTTTGCTCTTCTTCATTACCAAAAGCTCCTCCAAATGGGTTTTGTTGTTGTTGCTGACGTTGTTGCTGTTGTTGGGGATTGCCTTTAGCTACCTCAATAGTAATAGGATTTGATTCAGATTTTGCACCATTAATAACACATGAAGCTGAACCTATGGTAAATTTACCTTCTTTACGAGCCGCAATCATATAAGAGTAGCTTACGGTTTGACTCATATTACCATTTGCAATTTGCATGCTGGTAGATTGATTTGGACCACTATAAACATCGAAATCAGAAAAAGAAGGTGGTTTGAAACCAGACATGCTACCATTAACCGTAAATGAAATTTGAAACACTTCACCTGTTACCACTTTATTTTTACTAACCTGTGCAGTAAGTTTTTGAGCAATTGCTTTTTGAGGAATAATGAAAAAAGAAAAAACCGAGATGATAAACATCATCAACAGATTATGTGAAGTAAGTTTTAGCGCTATGTTGTTTTGTTGTTTCATTGTTGCATTAACCAATTGTGAAATTGATTACCAATCTTTATCCGTGTTTTGTCGTTGAGCGTTTTCGTCTTTATTCTTTTTCTTAAGCTGTAATTTTTGTTCGCTGTTTTTAAGTGCATCTAACATACGCTGCGCTTCCTCTTTACTCATTTGTGGTTGCTGCGGTTCTTGCTTTTTATCTTTATCATTCTTTTTATTATCTACGTTCTTCTTTTGGTCTTGCTTATCTTTCTTATCCTTTTTGTCTTTATCATCCTTGTTTTTTTGTTGTTGCTTCTGCTGCTCTTGTAATTTTTTTATAGTGTATGCTAAGTTGTAACGGGTGTCTTCATCCTTTGGGTTTAGCTTTAAAGCATTTTTGTAAGCCGTTATCGCTTCATTATAACTTTTAGTTTTTAAATACGAGTTACCCAAATTATGAAAGGCTTTCGACAATGTATCTTTATTGCTGTTGTTTTTTATATATGTATCGTACTGGCCAATGGCTTCGGTATACTTGCCTTGCTTATAATAAGCATCGCCCAAATTAAAATTAGATTTGTAGTAGTTGTTTTTCTCCTTCAAGGCTTCGTTATAATATTGTTCTGCTTCTTCATACTTGCCGCCAAAATAACTTTTGTTACCCTCACGTAAAGTACGTTTTTCTTTCTGCGCAAAAAATGTGCCAGCACTTAAACAAAACAATATGCAGAAAAAATGTTTCATCATTTTTTAAATAAATTTAGTTTTCTCCACCAGTTATTAATGCGTTCACTTATTATAAATTCAATTAGTAAAAACAATAAACTTGCAGCAATAAACCATTGAAACTGATCTTCATAATCGGTATACATTTTAGCTTCAAATTGCTTTTTTTCTAATTCACCCACTTTATCAAGCACGGCATCTAAACCCACATCGGCATTGTTTGCTTTTACATATACTCCATTTGCTGCACCTGCTATGCTTTGCAATAATTTTTCGTTTAATTTGGTTACAACCGTGTTTCCTTCTTTATCTTTTCTGTAACCCGCCGGAATGCCATTATTATAAATAGGAATTGGCACTCCTGCATCAGATCCTATACCGATTGTATTAATTGAAATTCCTGCTTTGCTTGCTTCTTCGGCAGCTTTAATGGCATCTTCTTCGTGGTCTTCACCATCTGTAATAACGATGATAGCTTTATTTTTTCCTTCATCTTTACCAAAAGACTCTGTTGCTTTTTGAATAGCGGCACTAATATCAGTTCCTTGGCGTTCAATAATGTTAGGCGTTATGGCATTTAAAAATAATTTAGCCGAACCGTAATCAATTGTAATGGGTAACTGCGTATAAGCCTCGCCTGCAAAAACAACAATGCCTAACCTATCACCCTGCAGTTTATCAATCATTTGCTC